>CALGOE010000125.1 GCA_937958145.1 uncultured Desulfobacca sp. | reverse complement strand
CGTTGTAGTAGCGCTCGAACTCTTTGTTGTGGGCCCGCAGGTCCATGAAGAAGATGGTCTGCTGGATGTCGTCGCCGTGCAGGTGTTCGGCGGTGACCAGGGACTGCTTCACCGCATACATACAGCAGACGGTGGAGCAGTAGCCGTTGCCGCAGGCCTGGTTGCGGGAGCCGACGCACTGGATCCAGGCGATCTTTTTGGGCTCCCGGCCGGTGGAGGGCTGCACCAGGTGGCCCTGAAACGGCCCGCTGGCGGACAAGAGCCGTTCGTACTCCAGGCCGGTGACCACGTCGGGCAGCTGCTCGTAGTTGTAGACGTCAACACCGGTGGGGTCAAAGGGTTTGTAGCCGGGCGCCAGGATGACGGAGCCGACGTTGAGGGTTCGCGTCTCCTCGGGTTCTTCAAAATTAATGGCGCCGGTGGGACAGAATTTTTCGCAGGCCTTGCATTTGCCCTTCTGGAAGTAAATGCAGTGGTCCTTGTCGATGACGTATTTCAGGGGGACGGTTTGACTGTAGGCGATGTAGATGGCCTTGCGGGTGCCCACGCCCATCTGATACTCATCCGGCACTTTGCGGGGACACTTCTGGGAACACAGACCGCAGGCGATGCATTTGTCCATGTCCACGTAGCGGGGGTGTTTACGGATGGTAACCTGGAAGTTGCCGGGCTGCCCGGTGATGGATTCGATGTCGCTGAGGGTAAGAAGCTCGATGTTTAAGTGCCGACCGCACTCAACCAACTTGGGCGAGAGAATTCACATGGCACAGTCGTTGGTGGGGTAGGTCTTGTCCAACTGGGCCATTTTGCCGCCGATGCCGGGGCCTTTCTCCACCAGATAGACGTAGTAGCCGGAATCGGCCAGGTCCAGGGCCGCCTGGATCCCGGCGATGCCGCCGCCGACCACCAGGACGGAGCCGACAACTTTATCTGACATAACTGCCTCCTGAAAAGTTAATGGCAACCTGCTGCGCTCAGGTTGTTCGGTTGCATGCTGCGGCAAAGGCGCCGGCAGGGAGACGACTTCCCGGCTCTCCGCCACGGCCAGTTCCCGGGGATTGAGGCTGCCGGGATCAAGGGAAAATTCCTCACAGAGACGCCGGAAGTCCTCCCGGGCCAACAACAGCCCCCGCCCGGGGGCGGGGCGGGCCGGGATCCGGCCGCTCTTCACCCAATTGCGGATGGTATTGCGATGCACTCCCAACCGTTCGGCCAAGGTAATCACCTGGATCAGGATCATGCCACGCCTCCGATGTTCTGCAGGATCCAGGCACAGGCCTGGGGAATGGCTGCGGCCACCGCCGGGGACAGGCCCGGCTGGATCTGCTCGGGAATCTGTTCAATCTGCACCGTTAAGATCCGCACCTCCACCCCGCCGCTCTCGCTCAGCTCCTTGAGCAGGTTCAGGGAGGGAAAATGGTGCACCGAAAAATCGTTCACCTTCTCCAGACCGATCTGGTCCACGGCCAACTCAAAGAGCTCGCCGGGCTGCCGGCCGGGCTGCCGGGCCGCGTCAACAATGAGGATTTTCTGCGGTTTTTCCGGGGCCAGGAGGATGTCGAAGAGCAGGTCCCGGATGCTGGTGCCCACATCCTCGATGCGGACGGCCGGAGGGAAGCGGTGCTGGGCCAGGAGCTGCTCGATGACCGCGGGGCCGAAGCCGTCGTCGCCCATGAGGGTGTTGCCGCAGCCATACACCAGAACGGTGGGCTGGAGTTGGGCCGCCTCTGGAGAAGGAGCATAGGTGCGAGGAATGATGTTGTGCATATTGTGCATTATATCTATCATATTCATTTTATGCTTAATGTGCATTATAAGCACAATCAATTTTTTGTCAAGAAAAAAAATCCGTCCGAAAAGGTCCCCGCTCCTCGGGCTCCATCGGTCTGAACCTGCCCGGGCTTGTCATTTTATTTGTGACAGGAAAATCATAGTCCACGTGATTTTTAATCTTTCCCGGTTCTGTTAGGTTTGCTAAAATTAAATTTCTTTCGCATGGAGTCGGTAACCTACCCATGCTCTTGTCCGACAAGCGCAGTCAGGGGTAATCTTACGTATTGGAGTCGCCTATGAAGACAGTGGCCCAAAGGATCCAGGAATTAAAGGAGAAGGAAGCCCAGATTAAAGCCATGGGTGGGGCGGCGGCGGTGGCCAAGCAGCATGAGGCCGGCAAGCTCACCGCCCGGGAACGCCTGGATCACTTTTTTGACCCGGGGACCTTCCGGGAAACAGACATTTTTGTGAAACACCGCTGTGTCAATTTTGGCATGGAAAAGGTTGACATCCCCGCCGACGGGGTCATCACCGGCTTTGGCTTGGTCAACGGCCGGCCGGTTTTTGCCTTTGCCCAGGATTTTACCTCCCGGGCCGGTTCCCTGGGGGAGATGCATTCCAAAAAAATCACCAAAGTCATGGACCTGGCCCTGAAGGCCGGGGTGCCGTTTGTGGGCCTGAACGATTCGGGCGGGGCCCGCATTCAGGAAGGGGTGGACAGCCTCTCGGCTTACGGTCAGATCTTTTACCGCAATGCCATCGCTTCCGGCGTTATCCCGCAGATCTCCGCCATCATGGGGCCCACGGCCGGGGGCGCGGTCTATTCCCCGGCCATGACCGACTTTATCTTCATGGTGAAAAACACCTCGTACATGTTCATCACCGGTCCCGATGTGATCAAGAGCGTCACTGGCGAGGAGATCACCTTTGAAGACCTGGGCGGCGCCATGGCCCATAACACCAAAAGCGGGGTGGCCCACTTTGCCTGCGAGGATGACCGGGATTGTTTGGATCAGATCAAACGCCTGCTCAGTTTCCTCCCCAACAACAACATGGAAGATCCGCCCCGGGTCGCCTGTGGTGATCCCACTTCCCGGGAAGATGCCGGTCTGGACAGTTTAGTCCCTGACAGCCCCCAGGAATCCTATGATATGTACGACCTCATCCGCAGCATTGTGGATGACGGGGATTTCTTCGAACCGCACCGGTATTATGCCCAGAACATCATCACGGCCTTTGCCCGTTTAAATGGCCGCAGCATCGGCATCATCGCCAATCAGCCCAAGGTCCTGGCCGGCTGCCTGGATGTGGACGCGGCTGACAAGGCGACCCGTTTTATCCGTTTCTGTGATGCCTTCAATATCCCGCTCTTGACCATCGCCGATGTGCCGGGCTACCTGCCGGGCAGCGATCAGGAATGGCATGGCATTATCCGGCATGGGGCCAAGCTGCTGTGGTGTTACTCCGAGGCCACGGTGCCCAAACTGACCCTGGTCACCCGCAAGGACTACGGCGGCTCCTATCTGGCCATGTGTTCCCGGGATCTGGGGGCCGACATGGTCTTTGCCTGGCCCACCGCCGAAATCGCCGTCATGGGAGCCTCCGGGGCCGCCAACGTCATCTTCCGCAAGGAGATCAAAGCCGCGCCCGATCCGGCCGCCAAACGGGCGGAGATCATCGCGGAATATGAAAATCTGCTCTATAACCCCTATATTGCCGCCTCCCGGGGGTTTGTGGACCAGGTCATCGTGCCCCGGGAAACCCGGCCGCGGCTCATCGAAGCCTTGGAGATCCTAAGCACCAAACGGGAGACCTTGCCGCCCAAAAAACATGGCAATATCCCGGTCTAAAGGCAGGGGGTGGACACCGGCGGCAAGCGCCGCCGCAGCGCCCACCGGCGGTCCAGTCCCTGCAGGCTTGTCAATGTGCGGATGCCGACGGGGTCGGGGATGAGGTCAGAAACTTCGGACAATTCCCCTCAACCTTTTGGTTCGCATCCATGAGGAGAACGTTATGAGCAGTATTACACCACCCGTCCTGGCCGCCATCAGCGCCGCCATTTCGGCCTACCTGGCCGACGAGGAAGCGGCTCTGCAGCAACAGCAGCAGGCGGCGGCCCTGATGAGTCTCGCTGCCCTGGGCGGCATGCCGGGGCCCCCGGTGAACCTCTGGGCTCTGTCCGGTCGCCAACAATCCATGCATCTGCGCCTGCTGACGCAACGTCGCAGTTTACGATAAGGTCAATTTTTCAGGGACAGGCGGGCTGGACCGGGGCAAGGGCCATTCTTCTCAACCCTCGGCCACACCCTGCCACCCCCTGACCACTTTTATCTAAAAGGAGTTCGTATGGCTGGGAAAAACCCCATTAAATTTACCGACACCACCTTCCGGGATGGGCATCAATCCCTGTTGGCCACCCGGATGCGCAGTGAAGACATCATCCCCTTCATGCAGCGGATGGACGAAATGGGCTATTTTGCCCTGGAAGTCTGGGGCGGCGCCACCTTTGACACGGCGCACCGCTTTTTGGGCGACGATCCCTGGGATCGCATCCGCCTCATCAAAGGTATCCTGAAAAAGACTCCCACCATGATGCTCCTGCGGGGCCAGAACCTGGTGGGGTACCGCAATTATGCCGACGATGTCACCTATCGCTTCGTCCGCTACGCAGCCGAGGCCGGGGTGGATATCTTCCGGGTCTTTGACGCCCTCAACGACCGGCGCAACTGGGAAGTGGCGGTCAAAGCCCTGATGGACGCCAAGAAAGAAGGCCTCATGGCCCACTTCCAGGCGGCCGTCTGCTACTCCCTGACCCAGCGCCGCATGGGCGGCCCCATCTTCAATCTGGAATACTACATCAAATTCGCCAAAGAATGCGAGGAGATGGGAGCTGACTCGGTGGTCCTCAAGGACATGGCCGGCATGTGTTCCCCCTACGATGCCTATGCCATTATTAAGGGCATGAAAGAAACCATCAAAATCCCGGTGGAGTTCCATACCCACTACACCAGCGGCTCGGGTTCCATGAGCTATCTGAAGGCCATCGAGGCTGGCGTCGACGTGCTCGATACCTGCCTGTCGCCCTTTGCCCTGCGCACTTCACAGCCGGCCATTGAACCCCTGGTGGTGGCGGTGGAAGGGACGGACCGGGAAACCGATATGGACCTGGCCAAACTCATCGAGATCGGCTACGACCTGGAGAAAGTGGCGGTCAAATACCGGGATCTGCTGGATACCAGCAAGATGGCCCAGATCGACACCGGCGTGCTCCTGCACCAAATCCCCGGCGGCATGTATTCCAACCTGGTGAATCAGTTGAAAGAACTCAACGCCCTGGACCGCATCCACGAGGTTATGGCCGAGCTGCCCAATACCCGCCGGGAATTGGGCTACCCGCCGCTGGTCACCCCCACCAGCCAGATCGTCGGCATCCAGGCGGTGATGAACGTCCTCTTCGGCCGGTATAAACAGGTCACGGCCGAAACCAAGGGCTTGGCCTTTGGCCTCTATGGCAAGACCCCGGCTCCCATGGATCCGGAAGTCCAGAAGATCATCCTTAAAGGCTATGAGCGGGGCGAAGAGCCCACCACCAAACGCCCGGGTGACATCCTGGAGCCGGAGTGGGAAAAGGCGGTGGAAGACACCAAAGGCATTGCCAAGAACGAAGGCGACGTCCTCATCTACGCCCTCTATCCCACCACCGGCATGCGCTTCCTGAAGTGGAAATACGGTCTGGAACCCGTTCCCGAAGAGGTGAAGGGCAAGAGCCTGGAACAGATCAAACTGGAAGACGATGTCTATCTGACCATCAAAAAGAAAAACCTCTTCGCCAAGGTCAAGGAATACTTGGATAACTTAGAGAAGCCCATCCCCGACAAAGGCCCGGGGCTGCGCACCTTCAACGTCTTTGTGGACAATCAGTATTACGAAGTGGAGGTGGAATGCACCTCCGGCGCGCCGGTGATCACCGGCATCGCCCCCATGGCTGCGCCGGCCGCAGCTCCCAAACCGGCCCCGGCCGCGAAGCCGGCAGCTGCGCCGGCCGCCAAACCGGCAGCCGCACCGGCTGCGGAATCTTTGGGAGCGGGCGAAGTTCCCCTGCGGGCGCCCATGCCGGGCATGATCATCAGCTACCAGGTCAAGGTCGGTGACACCGTCAAAACCGGTGATCCGGTCTGCATCCTGGAGGCCATGAAAATGCAGAATTCTCTTAACGCACCGGCCTCCGGCACTGTGAAGTCCATCAATTTCGAGCCCGGGGCCAGCGTGGCGAAAGACGCCATTCTTTTGGTCATTGCCAAGTAAGAAGCGGTATATTCTTGGGGGGGCGGGCTGCTGGCCCGGCCCCCTTTTTCCACACCAACCCGATGGACCGGCGATGGCCGACATCGTTACCCATATTCTTGCATTACGACTCTGATTCTCTTCCCAATCCAGACACTGCTCAGGTTATCTGCGGATATGCCAAAGCCGCTGGGATCTGGCGGCAGGTACTGTCGGGAGAGCCATGACCTTGCTCCACACCACCAAAGCCGGCGAGAATGACCGGGCCAAATCCAAGGAGGAGCTTCTCCGGGAGCTGACGGTCTTGCGGCGCCGTCTGGCCGAACTGGAGGCCTTGGACGAAGAGCGGCAACGCCTGAAACAGACGCTGCGCCGCGCCTACGATGCCCTGGAAGAACAGATCGAAGAGCGCACCTTGGAGCTGGTGCGCGCCAACGAGCAGCTCCGCCAGGAAATCGAGGAGCGCAAACGCACCGAAGAAGAACTGCAGCGCCTGAAAGAGTATCTGGAAAATGTTATCGATAACTCCGTCGATGCCATCGGCATTGTTGACCGCCATGGCCGTTTTATCCTCTGGAACCGGCGGGCCGCGGAAATCTATGGCTACCAGTTTGAAGAGTTGAGCGGCAAAACGGCCTTTGATCTCTACGCTGATCAGGAGGAACTCCGGCGCATGCTGGCTATTTTGCAGCAGAACGGCGTGGTCCGGGAATATGAAATCGCCATGAAAAAAAAGGACGGCAGCATCGTCCCCATGGATATCTCCATCAGCCTCCTGAAGGAAAACGGCCGGACCATCGGCAGCGTCTGCGTGGCCCGCGATCTGTCCGAGCGCAAGATCAATGAACAGGAATTGAAAAGGGCCAAAGACGAATTGAGCCGCTACTCCCAGGACCTGGAGCGTCAGGTGCGGGAACGCACCCGCGCCATTACCAGCATCCTGCGCAATACCCCGGCCGTGGTCTACCTGAAAGACCGCCACGGCCGCTATAAACTGGTTAATCCCCGGTTTGAAGAGTTATACGGCCTCTCCAACGAGAGCGTGCAGGGAAAAACCGATCGGGAACTTTTCTCCCGGGCCATGTCGGCGCAGTTCATCGCCCATGATCTCAAAGTCCTCCAGGAGGGCCGGGCCCTCCAGGTGGAGGAACAGATCAATCTCCCGGACGGCCCCCATACCTACCTGTCGGTTAAATTTCCCATTTACAATGAACAGAATGAGCCCGAGGGCCTCTGCGGCATCTCTACGGACATCACTGAGCTCAAAAAAGCTCAGGAACAGCTCCGGCTGCTCTCCGGCAGCATTATGGCCAGCCAGGAAAAAGAGCGCACGGCCATCGCCCGGGAACTGCACGATGAGCTGGGCCAGATCTTGACGGCCATGCGTATGGACGCGGTCTGGCTGAGTGAGCGGCTCAAGGGCTGTGATGAGCAGGCCGTGGCCCGGGCCCAAACCCTTTGTGAACTCATTGACCAGACCATTGACGAAGTCCGAGGCCTGGCCATCCGACTCCGTCCTGGCATGTTGGACGACTTCGGTCTGGTCGACGCCCTGGACTGGTTCTGCAAGGATTTTGCCCAACGCACCGGCATAACTTGCAAATTCAAGGCCTCGGAGCCCATTGTGGTTGATGATCTGGTGGCGACGGCGGCTTATCGGATCGCCCAGGAGGCCCTGACCAACGTTGCCCGGCACTCCTTTGCCACCCGGGTCATGGTTTCCCTGGAAATAAAAAACGGCTTCTTCAGCCTGACGGTCAAAGATAATGGCCGGGGTTTTCAGCCCCAACACCTGGATGATTCCCTCTGTTTGGGGTTGGCCGGCATGCGGGAACGGGCCGCTTTGGTGGGGGGAAACCTGGAACTTCACTCCCGGCCGGGCAAAGGCACCCGGGTGAATTTTCGCCTTCCTCTCAATCAGCGGAGTTTGATCGTATGATTCGTATCCTCCTGGCCGATGACCATTCCATTGTCCGCAGCGGTTTGCGCCGCATCATTGAGGACGCCGGGGATATGATGGTGATCGCCGAGGCTGCCGACGGCCGGGAAGCCATACAGAAAGTCCACGCCAATCCGCCGGATGTGGCCGTCATCGATATTTCCATGCC
>CALGOE010000124.1 GCA_937958145.1 uncultured Desulfobacca sp. | reverse complement strand
CTAAAAAGCGAAAATTAAGACAAATTGTCAAAACAAAATTTGAGGGGCCAACTTATTTTTTCCTGAAAAAATGACGATAGGATGGCTACACGGGGATCAAGGTGCCGGTGGGGGAGTGCCCCGGCGGCGCTTTGGCGTGGTCGTCGGATGGCGTCGTAGAGAAGTTGCCAAGATCGCTCAGACCGGAAAAGGAACTGAATAAATGCAGATAGCTATGATTGGTGTGGGGTATGTGGGGTTGGTATCCGGAGCCTGTTTTGCCGAGGCCGGCCAGACGGTGATCTGTATGGATGTGGACCCCCAGAAGATCGAAGGGTTGCGCCAGGGCAGGATCCCCATTTATGAGCCGGGCCTGGAGGAGTTTGTCCGGCGCAACGCGGCGGCGGGGCGGTTGTCCTTTACCACCGACCTGAATGAAGCGGTGGACCGCAGCCAGGTTATTTTCATCTGTGTGGGCACCCCCAGTCGGGATGACGGCTCCGCGGATTTGCATTACGTCGATGAGGTGGCCAGGGGTATTGGCCGGACCATGGACGAGTATAAGGTGGTGGTCAACAAGTCCACGGTCCCGGTGGGCACGGCCCGGCGGGTGCGTCGTCTAATCATGAAGGAGCTGGCCCGGCGGGGCTTGCAGATAGAATTCGACGTGGTCTCCAACCCGGAGTTTCTCCGGGAAGGCTCGGCGCTCCAGGATTTCATGCACCCGGACCGTACCGTGGTGGGGGTGGAGAGCCCCCGGGCCCGTGACCTCATGGGCGAGCTCTACCGTTTTTGGACCGAGAAAAACTATCCCCTGTATTTTATGGATGTGGCCTCGGCGGAGATGACCAAATATGCGGCCAACGCCTTTTTGGCCACCAAGATTTCCTTCATGAATGAGATTGCCAACCTCTGCGCCCTGACCGGGGCCAACGTTGAACAGGTGCGGGTGGGCATCGGTTCTGACAGCCGTATCGGCGAGCGCTTTCTCTTCCCCGGCCTCGGCTACGGCGGTTCCTGTTTTCCAAAGGATGTCAAGGCCTTGATTTATATCGGCAAGACCATGGGCTACACGTTCAGCATCCTGGAGGCCACCAACATCGTCAATCAGGCCCAGCGCCATCGGTTCATTTTGGCCATCAGTGCCTATTTTGATCACAATCTGGACGGCAAGACCCTGGCCCTGTGGGGTTTGGCCTTTAAACCCAACACCGATGATATCCGGGAAGCCCCGGCCTTGACCGTCATGGAGCGGTTGCTGGACCTGGGGGCTGATCTGAGGGTCTACGACCCGGTGGCCATGGCGGAAGTGCAGAAACACTATAAAAATTATCCTTATCCGGAGAGAGTCTTTTTCGCCCCGACGCCGGAAGCGGCCCTGGAGGGTGCCGATGCCCTGGTGATCAACACCGAATGGGATATCTTCCGCCGGTTCGATGTCGGCCGTATGAAAACCCTGCTCAAGACGCCGGTGGTTTTTGATGGCCGCAATATCTATCAGCCGGCGACCATGACTGAGGCCGGCATCCGGTATTTTTATATCGGCAAACCGGTTGCTGAATAGATCGTTTCTTAAACAGCCCTGTGCTGTTCCCACAGAACAAGGAAAAGGAGCCATGCCGGTTCAGCTAGAGGGTATTCTCCAGGAGACCTGGGCCTACCGGAATAATCTTCATAAGCAGCTCAAGTTGGCGATCCTGGCGGCCGGTCTTGGCAGTCGGATGGATCCCATTCCGCAGCACCATCTCCCCAAGCCCATGTTTCCGCTGGGGGGGGTGGTGCCCATGGTCGAAATCTGGGTCAGGCGGGCGGTGGAGCTGGGGATTACTGACATCTCCATGAACCTGTGCGTTTTGAAGGAGACCATCCGATCCTATTTCCGGGACGGCCTCCTCTTCGGCGCCCACATCACCTATGTGGAGGAGAAGGAGCCCAGCGGCACTTTGGGGGGGGTCTGCAAACAAGCCCTGGGGGCTGCGGCCAAGGTGGTCACGCCAGGGGAGGAGCCGTTATCGCTGGCGCCTTTTGGCGGCTCCACCCTTATCGTGCCCAGCGGCGATATTGTCACCAACTTCGGCGCTGAGCTGCTGCAACAGATGTATGACATCCACCGCCGTCAGGGCGCGGCCCTGACCATGCTTCTCAGCCCCATACCCTGGGAGCGGCGGCGGGATTTTGGCACGGTCCAACTGGGCCCCACCGAACGCCTGCAGGGTTTGCTCTCCGAGTCGGGGCCGATCGTTGAGTTCATTGAAAAAGATCCGAATTCGCCCTCCAATTTGAACAACGCCTCGGTGTATATTATTGAAATGGACCTGTTGCGCCAGCTCGATCCGCTGCGGACCGCGGCGGCCGCCAATGTGGCCAACCCTTTTTATGATTTCGGCAAACATGTTTTTCCGGCGCTGCTCGGGAAACTTGACTATGTCAGGCTGCCCCGGGATTACCCGCTCTGGGGCGTGCGCTACGATGGCCAGTGGTTCGACGTCGGCCGGAAACGGGACTATCTGGGGATCAATCAGGCCATTTTGCAGGGGCAGATCGCCGTGGATCTGCCCTATCAGAAGCTGCCCTGGGGTTTTATCGGCAACAATGTGGTCATCGATCTGGCGGAGGTGACTATCATCCCGCCGGTGGTCATCGGCCATGACTGTATCATAGAAAAGGGCGCCACTATCGGGCCTTATGCCATCATCGGCGATGGCTGGACCATTGAGAGGGATGTGCAGATCAGCAACTCGGTGTTGTGGAAACGCTATGCCTTTTTTACCAAGCAGGGCGGGAAGATACCGGTGCGGGAGCGCAAACTGGTGGACCGGCATGAAATCCGGCGCGGCACGATTATTGATGCCTGTATCATCATCGGCGGGACCATCACCCCGGAGCTCTACGAGCCCGGTCAGGACAGATTAACGGAAAAGACTGTGGATGTCCTGGAAAACGGTGAACTGCAATTGGTTTCCATTGATTATGTCCCCAGCGGCCCGCGTTTATAACCGGCTCGGGCCCGATGCCTGAACAGGTTGTGGCAAAAGTGCTACCGGGAGGGGCCAGGGGGCGATGGCCCCTGCCCCTCCCCCAATCCCAAGGGGCGGAGTGCGGTTGGGCTCGGAGATAAGGCCAGATGAATATTGCGGTTTTGGGAACAGATTACATCGCTTTAATCACCGCCGCCTGCCTGGCGGAGATGGGCAATGAAGTCATCTGCGTGGACCGGGATGAAAGGGTCATTGATGATCTGGATAACTATCGCCTGCCGGTCTACGAGCCGGGGCTAGAAGACTTGATCCGCCGCAACTGCATGGGCCGGCGGCTTTTTTTCAGCACCAACTTCCCTTGGGCCATCCAAAAAAGCTTTATTATTTATCTGGTGGCCGGACAGGGGACGACGGTGGCGGAAAGTGCGGCCGAGGCGGCCTCCCTGGTGGCCCTGGCCCGGGAGGTCGGCCGCTGTCTGGACGCGTATAAAATCATCGTCAATAAATCCAATACTCCTGTGGGGACAACGGCCCAGATCCAGGCAGCCGTGGCTGCTGAGTTATCGGCCCGGGGCGCATCCTGTGCCTTTGATGTGGTGGTTGATCCGGAATTCATCAAGCAGGGCACGGCCATTGATGATTTTATGCGGCCGGACCGCATCGTTCTCGGCTGTGAGAGCCCGACCGCGGCGGAATTCATGAAGGAGCTGTACGCCCCGTTTGTCCGCACCAACCGCCCTATCATTGTGATGGATGTGGTGACGGCGGAGCTCATCAAGTTTGCCGCCAATGCGTTTCTGGCCACCAAGATTTCCTTTATGAACGAGTTGGCCCATATCTGTGCCGGCCTGGGGGCTGACGTCAATCTCATCCGGCAGGGCTTGGGTTCTGATTCCCGCATCGGGCCCCTTTTTCTGTTTCCGGGGCTGGGCTACGGCGGCCTCCGCTTTTCCCAAGGGATCCAGGGACTCATCCAGACGGCCAAAAGCGTGGCCTATACCCCGCGGCTGTTGGAGGCCACGGAGGCCATCAATCGGGATCAACGGCGCTATTTTCTCGAGTGTATCAGGAATCACTTTCGCGGTCAGCTGGCCGGCCGGGTGTTGGGGGTGTGGGGGCTTTCGTTCAAACCCTGGACGGATGATGTCCGGGAAGCGCCGGCTTTGGAGATTGTCTCGAGCTTGCTCGAGGAAGGTGCCCAGATTAAGGCTTACGATCCCCAGGCCACTCATGCCGCGCAGCAATTTTTCGGTCCTTCGCACCCAGCTGTCACCTATGCCGCGGATATGTATGAGGCGGCCGAGGGGGCCGAGGCCCTCTTAATCCACACGGATTGGACCATGTTCCGCACCCCGGACCTGGATCGGTTGCGGGCCCGTCTGCGCCGCCCGGTCATTTTTGATGGCCGCAATCTCTATAACCCGGATAAACTGGCCGAACGGGGCTTTCTTTATTACTACATCGGCGGCCAGAGACCGTGTCCCGTTTCCCGGTAACCGCTCCCCCGACAGTGGCTGTGGGCGTGGCCTGAAGCCAGCAAGCGGGCCCATTCTCTCCCGTCAGCGCCAACAGCATGTTTGGCCCCAGCCGCTTGGACCGCTGAGAACCCGAGCCCATTCTCCTCCCGAGGTCAACTTCCCCCCCAGGCCTTTCCCAGAGTCAGCAGGCCCAGAAGCGTAATCAGGCCGATGATGACCTGCCGATAGCGACTGGTGTCCAGCCGGCGGTAAAACCAGAGGCCCACGATGACCCCCAGAAAGATAAAAGGGATGGAGAACACACCATAGAGCAGAACCGTCCGGGTGAACAGGCGATGCCAGGCCTGGACCGCCAGGATGATCAGGCCGGATAAGGCAAAATAGCCGGTGAGGGTCGCCTTGATGGCGTCCTTACCCCAAGGCTGCAGGGCACTGTAAATAATTACCGGCGGGCCGCTGGCCGCCAGGCTGCCCCCCAGACAGCCGGATAAAAAACCGGCCAGAATTTCCCACCCCCGTCCCAAAGCCCTGGTCCGGCCCCGGGAGAGAAGAAAATAGGCGGCAAAACCGATGAGTATTGCCCCCAGGAGGAATTCCAGGAGACGTACCGGCACCTGCCGCAAAAGATAAACTCCCAGTGGGATGCCTGGCAGGGCGGCCAGCGTGAGGGGCACGATCCGGCCCATTTGGACCTGGCGCCAGAGGCCCTTCAGCAGCATCAGGTTGATGGTCATGCCCCAGATACTGACCAGGGGCACGGCCAGGCGCAGATCCAGGAAAAAAACCAAGAGCGGCAAGGCTACCAAGACCGAGCCGAAGCCGGACAAACCCTGGATCAGACCGGCCGCCAGCGCCGCCAGACAGACGGGGAGGAGATGGTCAAGCAAGAATCTTCCTGATTTCCGGTTATTATTGTGCACTTGGGGAGGGGATCGGCGGTGGTGGCAAAATTGCCAGCCAAGGAAGGGGCCGAGGGGATGCCCTCCCATCCCTGCCACTCCTCTCCCAACGGAGGCTGAAATCTGCCCCGGAAGGCAACATTTAAAATTTTATCAACAAGCTGTCAGCCCTTGGCATACGGAATGGGATCTTCCACCCCGGCCTGTTTAAAACCCTGCAGGCGGAGGCGGCAGGAGGAACAGCGGCCGCAGGCCAGGTCCTCATTCTGATAGCAGGACCAGGTCAGGTGAAAAGGCACCTGCAACTGTTGGCCCAAGCGGACAATACCGGCCTTGTCCAAGTGGATCAGAGGCGTATGGAGGCGAATATGGGTCTCGGGCCCGGTGCCCAGATCAATGAGCTGATTAAAGGCCTGATAGTATTCCGGTCGGGTATCCGGGTAGCCGGGGCCGTCAATCATGTTGGCCCCGATAAAAACGGCCTCGGCGCCGATGACCTCGGCCCAGGCCACCGCGGCGGCGATGAGGATAGTGTTGCGAAAAGGCACATAGGTGGAGGGCAACCCAGCGGGCTCATCGGTATCCAGGGGGATGGGCCGGCGGCTGTCCGTCAGACTGGACCCCCCCAGGGCGCCAAGAAAGGCAAGATCCACCTCCAAGAGCCGCTGTGGCTGAAAGAAGGCGGCCAACTCCCGAAAGGCCCGGCGTTCCCGGCCGAGGGTGCGCTGGCCGTAATCGGCGTGAAAGAAGGCCAGGGAAAAATCCTGCCGGGCCACTGCCGCGGCCACGCAGCTATCCAAGCCACCGCTGACCAGAACCACGGCCAGTTTCTGTTGTGGAGAAGTATTCTTCATTTTTTAACTCTAATCCTGCTTTCCGGTCTCCGATGCTCACCCTGCCCCCACACGCCCTGTGGCCGAGCTTTCCATGGCTGGAAACTGTTCAGACGCCCCGGGCCTCGGGGTGCCAGATATATTTATGGAGCTGCAGATTGAGGCGCAACGGCAGGCGGCTGGCCAGGATCCAGGCCGCCAGCGCCGCCGGCGGCAGCACGCCGAAGACCGGCGAGAACAGGACCGGATGGCGTTGCCAACTTTCATAAGGGCGAATGGTCGCCAGGGCCCAGTCAAAATCCTGGCGATCGCTGACCACACATTTTAATTCATCCCGGGCTGTGAGATAATCCAGATTTTTCAGGTAATTATGGGCCGCCATACCGCTGCTGGGGCATTTCAGGTCGACAATGCGGTGCAGGCGCGCATCCAGGTCTTGTATGGGACGGGAGCCGTTGGTTTCCAGGAGAACTCGGAAGCCGGCATCGGCCAGCGCCGTGAGCAGATGGGGAGTGGCTTCCTGCAGGAGCGGTTCGCCGCCGGTTACCAACACCAGCTCGTGTCCCGCCGTCCGGGCGGCCGCCAGGAGGCGGTCGATGGTCTGCTCACGGCCGCCGCCGTAGGCATAGGTGGTATCACAATAAACGCAACGTAAGGGACACCCGGTAAGACGGATAAAT
>CALGOE010000123.1 GCA_937958145.1 uncultured Desulfobacca sp. | reverse complement strand
AAATCCAACCGGGTGGCCCCGGGCCGACGCTGCGAGCTGAAGACCGCATAGGCATTCTGGGGTGCGCCCATATCATAGACGAACACCTCCAGATAGGCCCCGGAGGGATTTTCCAGAGTGTAGCTCTGCACGCCCAGAGATTGAAAACCGGCCGCCAGGTACAGCTCGGCCTTGCCATTGATCTTATCCGAGAGGTTCTCGGGGCCAAAACTCTGGACCGGACCCAAGGGGCGAAACCCGGCTACCCTCGGGAACAGAGCGACCATCTGGGGCGAGGCGGCCGGCCCGGTCTGAAAGAGACCTTCGGGGTGCGGGGATTGCAGGGCCGTCACCGCCGGATTGAAGCGGGACTGCTGCCACAATAACCATACCAGGATAATCCCCAGAATGGCCAGGATGACATAGCCGGTGAGCCGTTGGGCAGTGCCGATGGCTCTGGTCCGTGGTAAAGGCATAGACGTACCCCAGGCACTTCTTAGCTGGTCAGCCCCGCAAAGCCCGATACCCGCACAATCCTTGAGTAGTTATTAATGGATAACAGTTATCCGATTATACCAGAGCGCAAACCGTTTGTCCCGTTTTTTTGACCAACAGCGGTGCGCCATGAGTCGTCAGTCGGGCCTGGGGCAACCAGAGCTGCCCTGGGCGGGTGCATGTCTCTTCCCCCGGCGCCGGAGTTAGCCCAGATTGTCAATAAGCGCCGTAGCAAAGCCCGAACAGGACAGTTCTGTGGCCCCGGGCAAGAGTCGGGCCAGGTCATAGGTGACAGTCTTGGCCTGGATGGTGCGGGCCAGACCCCGGTGGATCAGGTCCGCGGCTTCTTGCCAGCCCAAATACTCCAGCATCATGGTGCCGGAAAGGATGAGGGAGCTGGGGTTGATTTTATCCAGATTGGCGTATTTGGGGGCGCTGCCGTGGGTGGCCTCAAACACCGCGTAGCGGTCGCCGATGTTGGCCCCCGGGGCCATACCCAGACCGCCCACCTGGGCGGCCAGGGCGTCGGAGAGATAGTCGCCGTTGAGGTTGGGGGTGGCGATGACGCTGTATTCCTCGGGGCGCAGGAGCACCTGCTGGAACATGGAATCAGCGATGCGATCTTTGATGATCACCTTCCCGGCCGGGGCCTGGCCGTTGTATTCCTGCCAGAGCTGCTCTTCGGTGATGACCCGGTCGGCGAATTCCGTCTGGGCCAATTCGTAGCCCCAGGTCTTAAAGGCGCCTTCGGTGAATTTCATGATATTGCCTTTATGCATCAGGGTGACGCTGGGAGCTTGTTTGGCCAGGGCGTATTGAATGGCCTTGCGGATCAGACGCTGGGAACCGGCCGCGCTCATGGGTTTGATGCCGATCCCGGCGTCGAGGGAGAGGCGGCAGCCCATTTGGGAGTTGAGAAACTCCACCACTTTCCGGGCTTCCGGGCTCTTGGCCGGCCATTCGATGCCGGCATACACGTCTTCGGTGTTCTCCCGAAAGACCACCATATTGGTCTTTTCCGGTTCTTTCAGGGGGCTGGGAGTCCCGGCATAATAACGCACCGGCCGGATACAGGCGTAGAGGTCCAACACCTGACGCAGGGTAACATTGATGGACCGGAAGCCGCCCCCCACCGGTGTGGTCAGTGGTCCTTTTAGGGCCACCAGATATTCTTGAATGGCCGCCAAGGTCTCTGGGGGCAGGTGGCTGCCCGTGGCGGCATAGGCCTTTTCCCCGGCCAGGATTTCCTGCCAGACAATCTGTCTCCGGCCGCCATAAGCCTTGGCCACGGCCCCATCCAGGACCCGGACGGTGGCCCGCCAGATATCCGGGCCGGTGCCGTCGCCTTCAATGAAAAGAATAATGGGGTTATCGGGCACAATAAGTCGCCCGGCAGCATCCATGGTAATCTTCGTGCCAGGTTCCGAAGGTGTTTTGGTCATGAGCTCGGTTTCCTTCAGGTCAGAGTAGTGTTGTCCTTATTACTTACCACAGGGCCGTCGGCGGGTAAAGGGGAAGGAAGCAGCAACAACCTAGCCCGCTGCCTCTTTGCTTGGGGGCAACCGCCGCTGCGCCCGATTGCTCCTTGGTCAGGGGCAGAAAAAGGCGTTAGGGCCGGGGAAATTCCTGGTCAGCGGCGTCAATCCCCGTTCTGGCAGATCTGCTGGATCAGGCCGGTGATGGAGACGGGATCGGTGATGGGAATGAGAACAACCCGGCCGCCGCGGCTTTCCACCACGTCCCGACCCTTGACTTCGGCCGCCGGGTAGTTGCTGCCTTTGGTGAGGACGTCGGGTTTGAGGGCTTGCAGAATGTCAGGGAGTTGTTCCGAGGCAAAGATGGTGACATAATCCACTGCCTCCAAGGCTGCCAGCATGGCGGCGCGTTGACTTTGGCGGATAACCGGCCGGCAGGGACCTTTGACCTGCCGGACGGAATCATCGGCATCCAGAGCCACGATCAGGATATCTCCCAACCGCTTGGATTCCTCCAGGAATTTGATATGGCCCCAGTGGAGCAGATCGAAGCAGCCGTTGGTAAAAACCAGCCGTTTGCCCTGGGCCTGGAGCCGGGGGGCCAGCAGCAGGAGTTCCGCCAGGGAGATTATTTTCGCCGGCCCAGGGGCGGCCTGGGTGTGGAGGGCTGCGGCTAATTCTGACCGCAGGATAGGAGCCGTGCCCACTTTGCCGACAACAATACCGGCAGCCAGATTGGCCAGTCGGGCCGCCGCGAGGAGGTCATGCCAGCGGGCCAAGGCCAGGGTTAACACCGCCACCACCGTGTCGCCGGCCCCGGACACATCAAACACCTCCCGGGCCTGGGCGGGAATTTCCTGGGGCGGCCCGTGGCGGGGGATTAAGGCCATACCTTCTGACCCCAAGGTGATGAGGACGGCCTCCGTGTCCAAGGCCAGACAGAGCTCCCGGCCGGCCCGCAGGACCTCCTCCCGCTTGGCCAGAGGATACCCCACGGCCTCGGCCGCCTCTTTCCGGTTGGGCGTGATCACCGTGGCCTGCCGATACCGGCGAAAATCCCGGCCTTTGGGATCAACCACGATGGGCAGACCTCGCTGCCGTCCGGCGGTGATCAGGGTGTGCAGCACGTCCCCGGTCAGGACGCCCTTGCCATAATCCGAGAGGATAAGGGCGTCCTGGCCGGCCAGACAGGTTTCCAGTCGTTCCTGGAGTGCGGTGGCAAAGGTTGCCGGCGCGGGCTGTCGACTTTCCCGATCAATGCGGACTACTTGTTGATTGCCGCCGATGACGCGGGTTTTCCGGGTCGTCTGTCGGCCCGGATCAACGACCAACCCTGCCATATCAACTCCCAGACGCTGCAGTTCCCCGGTTAACAGGGCTCCGGCATTGTCCTGGCCCACCAGGCCGACCACCGTTACCCGGGCCCCCAGTCCCACCAGGTTGTTCACCACATTGCCGGCGCCCCCCAGGACCCGGGTCTCTTGGTGGACGTTCACCACCACCACCGGCGCCTCCGGGGAAATGCGCTCCACCTGGCCCCAGATATATTCATCCAACATGAAGTCGCCGGCCACCAAAATCCGTTGGCCGGCCAGGTCGTTTAAGTCTAGGCGAGAGAGTTCCATCATTGCCATTGGTCTGAATGTGAAGTCGAGCAATGTCTTATTGATCTAACGTGCTCTCCATCCTTTTCCCTTATCCCTTTTCCCTAATAGAGCGCCGGTTCCTGGGCGTGCGGAGTCTGCTGTTTCTCCACGATCCCTGGGATCAGCAGGGAGACGCTGACATACCGGTCTGAGACCCGGTCGCCCACGGTGAGGGCCAAGCCCCAACACTGGCGGGTGAAAATCAGGCGATACTTATTCTCCAGACGTTTGCCCCGTAAAAAGGTATGTTGATTGTTAATGCCGATTTTAACGGAGCGAAAGACATCTAAAAAGAGTTCCGAATTGATCTGATTGGCGTAATTCTTAAAGTAGATATAATCCACGTTGAGAAAGTTGCGGCTGCCTGTATCCCGCAGGAGCAGACGCAGGTCAATGCGGCTGAAGCCTTCGTTGTAGGGCGAGACGCCGCCGTTGAGGCCGAGACCGAGGTTTTCCACCGGGTAGCCCAGGGTTTCCACAAAGATATCAGAAAAGCGCCGATGGGGTTGGGGATATGTATCCAGACCATAACTGGCGGAGTTGAAAAAAACGCTCTGGGTGACGCGGCTCCAGAAGACCTCGCCGACGGTGGGCAGGCCGGTGGGGGAGACAGCCCGGCGCAGAAAATGGTTGGTTAGGCTCACCGTGGCCGCGTTGACGCCGCCGATGGGTTCCATGCCTTCGAAAATCGGATAATTCTTCGTGACCGTGGTCTGCCAGCCGTAGTCAAAGGGGTCTAGTTTGGGGATGCGCTGCACGTTAAAATTGCCAATGTTCGTGTAAGTAACCTTGGGAACAAAGATATGGCGAACAAAAGTTTGGGAAGTGGCCGTGCGTCCCCAATCCCGGTAGAGCGAGCTGCTGAAGCTGGCCCGGGTGTGATACAGAGAGCGGCCTTCATAGGTGTTGAGATTGTCTGCCAAGTCGGTCCGCTGAATGCGATAACCGGTGCCCCGCCAGCCGCCTTCAGCGTTCAGGTCCAGGGCATTGAAGAGACGGGTGGTTAAGACCAGGCGGGGCTGAAAATCCAAGCGCTGCCCGGTGACCCCGGTATTTTGATAATAATGGGTGTAGGTGCTGTTGATGAGGAGATTGAGGGGGAGGGCAGTGCCGAGGGGCAACAACAAGGTTGAGGCCTGCACCGAAGGGAGTTTATGGCGCGTCCTGGGCACCAGCGGCGACAGGGAGCGATAATAATTCCCCACCAGGTTGACGCTGCCCTGGGAAAAAGGACGCTGCAGGATCAGACCGGAAACCCGGGTGTCCACCTCAAACTGTTCCAGGTTGCGGCCGTAGTCGTCGCCCAGGAAACGGCTGAGCCGATCCAGCCCCTGATAGCCGAAGTTAAAATCATAGAGATACTGACTGTCGCTGGGGATGTCCAGGACACCCCGGGCCTGCCACGAACCCGGCAGGTTCTGGTTCATCATGAAGACGCCCCAATAGCGACGGGGCGTGGGCGCCGCATCCTTGTGATCCGAAATATAAGAAAAACGCCCGGTGCCGCCGGAATCCTTGTCCCAGGCGTAGCGATATTCCACCCCCTGCATATAGCCCCGTCGTTGGGCCACCATCTGGTAGAAGGTGGCATCCATATGGTTGTTGATGGCCCAATAAAAAGGCAGCTCCACCACGGTGCCGGCCTGCTGATGCTGGCTGTAGAGGGGCATGAGCAATCCCGTCTGCCGGGTGGTCTTGACCGGCAGCACCGCAGCCGGCAGGTAGGCCACCGGCACCCCCAACAGCCGGAAGGCCGTGCCTTTGCTGACGGCATAGCCGTCCACCTTTACGGCCAACTCCCGGCAATAAAAACTCCAGGCCGGCACGTCGGCATCGCAGGTGGTCACCACACTTTTCTCCGCCGTGAAGGTGTCTTCCCCGGTCTTGCGGATAAGGGCGCTGTCAATGTGGAAGTGATTGCGCTTCATAAAAATCCGGGCCTCGGCCAGTTCGCCGCAGCGGGTGACCAGATTGAATTGGCCATATTCCCCGGTTAGGATGTCGTCCCCCAGGACCATCACCACATTGCCCCGGATTTCAGCAATCTTGGTCGGCACATGCACCTTAACGTAATCGGCCGTCAAACGCCGCTCTTCCTGCCGGATTTCCACCCGACCGGAAGCCTCGTAGGTCTGTTCGGCCGTGTGATACACAACGGTATCAGCCTTCAGGGTCCACGGCCCCCCCTCGATGGCCTCGGCTTTAAAAAGTTGGACCTCGGCGGCAGCGGCCGGCCAGACCAACAGGAAAGAGAGGATAATGGCGGCAAGGATGAATCGCATGCTCACAGGCAGTACCTGGTATCGCCGCAGGGGCAGGCTTGTGGCCGAGCCGGGAGGGCACGGCTTCTAAAAACGCCATACTACCATAATCAGGGAAAAAGGGAAAAGGGAAAAGCGACACGAAAAGGGCCCAGAGAAAGAGTCACGAAAGAAAGGGGCCCGCCGGGGCGGCACCGGTCGTCCGCCCCGGATTCTCTGATCATGCCAAGGCAGGAACTCCCGCCGGTTTAGGCTGTTTTTGGTGACCTGGAGAAATTAGAAATCAACGTAAGCCCCACGAGCCATGCCCCGCAGATGACCGGTGTCGTTCAAGGCCATGATCTGCCAGGTCGTGCCGGTCCACAGGAAGCGGTTGATGGCGGTGGTATCCTGGCCGATGCGCCAGAAATGGGAATCATCCAGCCCGATGAAGGCGGCGATAAGCACCTTATTGACCGCCCGGTGGGCCGAGAGGAGGACCGACTGCCCCGGATGGCGGTTGACCACCTCAATAACCGCGGACAAGGCCCGGCCGCGCAGTTCCGCCAGGGTTTCCCCTCCCGGAAAGCGCACCAGATGGGGGGCGGTTTCCCATTGCCGGTAGAGATCGGCGTATTTCACCTTGACCTCGGTGAGAGGCAGGCCTTCCCAATCGCCGTAGCAGAGATCGCTGAGACCGGGCAGGTCTTTTACCTCCAAACCGTGATGCTGGGCTATTGCCTGGGCCGTATCCCGGGATCGGGACAGGGGCGAAGTATAGGCGGCGTGAATGACTTCCCCTTGCAGCCATTCCCCGGCCAACCGGGCTTCTTCCCGCCCTTGATCATTCAGAGGGATGTCCTTTGATCCCCGGAAGATCTTGTCTTTGTTCCACGGCGTCTGGCCATGGCGGACTAAAAGAATCTGGGTCATGGTGCCGTCCTTTCGTGTGCCGGTTGCGGTTGTCGTACCAAGGAACCTCTGCTGCCATCATAGCGCTAAGGCCAGGAATTGACAAGTTCAGAGTCTATTAAAAACGCTCTGCCGCGACACACCCCCGCAACATAGTTCAGGCCGGGTGCTGCCCCGGCCTGACATGAATTCCTGGCGTTATGACCAAGATCGCGCTTGAGGCGGCGCTATTCCCAGGCTTCCTCGATTTTACTGAGAACGGCAAGCTTCACCGGCTGGATTTTGCGGTACACCTCCTGGGGAGCCATGAGGTGGCCGTCTTCGGTCAGGAGGTCCCGGTCAATGGCGATGCCGAACAGGCGCTCGTTTTCTTCCAGATACGGTTTGATAAGCTGCCAGTCAGCGTCGGTAAAAGGCACCAGTTCGCCGCCGTTGAGCTGCTCCGGCACTACCATGCCGTAGGGGTCCCGGATATAGACGGCGCCGCCGGAGGCCAGGGAGAAGAGGTTGGAGCCGGGGTAGGGCGTGGCCTGACGGCGCAGGCGGCCCCGTTCGTCGAATTCAAGGCCGTTGACAATGACAAAACCGCCGTCTTGAAAGACATCCCCGGCCATGAAAGATTCGGCCAAGAAATCCAGGGCGGTGCCGTTGATCACCACCCGGGGGCGGCCCACGGCGTTGATCAGGGGCCGGCCAGCGGCGTTGCCCAGGACGTAGACTTCCCCCCCTTTGGCGCCATACATAAAGGTCTGACCGACGTCGCCGTAAACCACCAGCTTGCCGCGCTTCATGATCTGGCCGAGCTGATCCTGGGCATTGCCATGCACATAGATTTCCATGCCGTCAATGCCCGAGGCCAGGTAGTCGCCCGAACTGCCGTAGACGTCGATGCGGACGCCGTCCGTCCCCAGGCCGAAGCCGCAGCCGGTAAAGCGCTGGCCCCGATAGCCATACACCAGGAAGCGCCGCCATCCCAAGTGATAGGCCTGCACCTGATAACGGGCATCGCAATCGTCGCCCTCCGGCGGGAAACCGGCGGCATCCAGCACCAGAACGGCGTCGGCCTGGGGCGGCGCCGTCAGCCGCTCCCGGGTCTGCCAATCCAGGTGGCGGTAGCGGCTGGGGTGGTCCTCTCCCATCGTTGGCGTGGCTCGGAAGATCGTGGTGAGGGTATCCATGGTCAGGCGGATAATATTGCTCCGCTTCTTGTCGCCCGGGTCAAACCGCCGGTCATTGACCAGGGTCAGGCCATTGATGACAGCGGTTTTGAGCTGGTCGTTTTCCTGGGCCAAGTGGGTGAGGACCTGCAAGCGCTCCAGATAGTTGGCGTAATACCAGCGAGGCAGCCGTTGGCTCAGGAAGGTGTAGAGGGTGCGGCCGGTCTCATCTGCCAGCAGGGGCCGCAATTCGGCCGTCAGTTCCTCCTGCCGCTCCGGCAAAAGCTCCGGCACTTCCCCGCCCCATGGTTTCTGGTGCCAGGGGAGGGTCTTGGGGACGCCGAATTTATCGTAACAATGCAGCACGTGGCGGCCGTTGTGCGGTTCCAGGGAGAAGATATAGGCGCCGCCGTCGGTATGGCTGCCGCCCCGGGCGTTCCAATAAACATCGGCCACCGGGCAGATGCGGGGGTCCTCCTGGGCCAGACTGCTCAGGGTGGCGTCAATGGCCTGCTTTTCGGAGCAGAGCAGACCGATCTGCACCTCCCCTTCCTGCAGGGCGAAGACCTGGGGCCGGAGCATGGAGGTATCGGTAATGCCGATGAGTTCATACCGCCGTTTGTCCGGGTCGTTCCGGGCGATAATGAAAAACCAGGGGCCGTCCGGGGAACCATGAATATGGGTGGCCTGGATCCAGCGGTAGATTTCCTGACGTTTGGCCGGCAGGAGATCAAAATCCCGTTCGGTGGTGGGGGCCAGGGCCTCGATGACATACTCCAGGGGGTAGCCGTAGACCCGATTGAGGAGGTCGAACATCAGCACGGCCACCTCGGTATCCGTCAAAAAGAGGGGATAGGTCTGGCGTTGGCTCAGGTATTCGCTCACCGAGTAATAATTGGCAAAATCGCCGTTGTGCACCAGGGCCATGTTCAGGGCGGCGAAGGGATGGGCGCCGCCAGGGTGCCAGACCCGGCCCCGGGTGGGGTAGCGCTGGTGGGCAATCCAGATATGAGCCTTGAAGTCCAGGAGATTGTAATAGAGCGCCGCCTCTTCGGCATAGCCGACGATCTTCAGGATCATGACGTTGCGCCCCTGGGACAGGACAAAGGCCTTTTTTTCCCCCAGCGAGGCGTAATAGGTCTGATTCAATTTATAGCAGTTCTGGGAGATGAATTCATCTTCCACCCGGCGCCAGGGGAGGCCGTGCAGTTGCTGGCGCTGGATAAAATGCTGCAAAACCTCGGTTTTGACCCGGACGAAGTAGCGCCAGACCTCCGGCGGTTCCACCGTCAGACCCGGCAGATCGCGCCAATCGGCCATAGTCGGCACCCGCGCCGTGGCATCCACCCGGAAGAAAGGCTTGATGAACTTGTCCTCCACCTGGGCCCTGACTTCGGGATCCAGGAAGGCGATCTGCAAAAGATAATCGTCTTCGAGAATCTCCCGGCTCACGCCCAGACTGTCAGGATCAAGACCCACGGCGGCAATGCCGCCGCCTTTGCCATTGCCCCGATTATGCATCTGGACCGAGGGTTGAAAGATGTGACGGCCGGAGACCGGGATATTAGCGGCAAAGCCGGTGACGCCGCAGCCGCCTTCGGCCTCCACCTCGATAGCCTGACCTGGCTGATAGGTCGGCCGCAGGTCCCGGCGGCTGGCCAGGATTTTCTGTGCTTGGTCCAAAGTAGTGCTGGAAAATTTCATTGCTGCCCTTTAAACGTGGCGCTCCGGCGCAGGTCATCCTCCACCGGGCGGTCATAGTAGTCCAAATGAACCAAAAGATCGGTGCGGCCCACCAGTTCGCTGATGCTCTTCAGCCCCAGGCGCCGCAGGATCTCCTTCAGCTGCCAGACCCAGGCGTAATACATATTGCTGATGCGGTTGAAACCCCATTCCACCTGCATGAGCTGGGTCATTTCCGGATCGGTGGTGGCGATACCCCGGGGGCAGCCCCGACCCGATTCACAGTTGTAACAGCGGGTGCACTCCAGGGCCACCATTTCGGCGGTGCCGATGACCACGCCGTCGGCCCCCAGGGCAATGGCCTTGGCCACATCAAAGGCGGTGCGGATGCCGCCCGAGGCGATGAGGGTGATACGGTCCCGGATGCCTTCCTGACGCAGGAATTGATGCACATTGGGGATGGCGTATTCAATGGGCATGGCGATGTTTTTCTTGGCGATATCCGGCGCGGCGCCGGTGCCGCCGTAGCTGCCGTCCAGGTGGATGATATGGGCCCCGGCATCATAACTGCCCACCGCCACCATATCCACATCCGTGGGCGTGGAAACTTTCACGGAGACCAAAGCCCGGGGATTGACCTCTTTGATCCAGTCCACATGTTTCTTGTGGTCTTCCACGGAGTAAACGCTGTGGAACGGAAAGGGCGAAAACAGGGCGCTGCCGGCCACCGCCTCCCGCATCCGGGCCACGGCCGGGGTCACCTTGTCGCCCAAGAGGTGGCCGCCCAATCCCGGTTTGGCCCCCTGGGCATATTTAAACTCCACCACCCGCACCCGTTGGATGGTATCTTCCCGCACCCCAAAAAGGCCGGTGGCCACCTGGGTGATGATGTGGTCATCGTAGGGCATGAGGGCCTCGGGATAGCCGCCCTCGCCGGTGCAGGTCATGGTGTGCCATTTGACGGCAGCCTGAGTCCGGGCCAACATGGTATGCAAACTGATGGAACCGAAAGACATGCCGCCGCCATACCAGGGCACGCCCAGCTTTACCTGGGGCCGGCCGTCGGCCCGGCGATTCAAAACCAATTCCAGGGAAATTTCATCGTGACTGAGCTTGGAATCTTTAAATTCCCGGGGAAAAATAAAGCGCATCTTATCAAAGCCGCCCCCGGAGTCGCCGGTCCGGTATTCAATATCCGTATACGGCAGGGTGCCGAATTCGGCCATCCACCAGGTGCTCAGCAGCAGGTCAGCGGTCCAGCGCTTGTCGCCGAAGGATTTGTAGTTGGGGTTCTGTACCAGGCGCAGGGCGTTTTCCGGACATTGATCAATGCAATAGAATGACTCCTGCTGGCATTTGAAGCCCAGGCAGCGGTAGCTTAAAGGCCGACGCAGCAGCTTGGCGCCGGCCCAGCTATGCACGCCATAGGGGCAGACCTCGACGCAGCGCCCGCACTTGGTGCACTTTTTTTCGTTGCGGATGACCCGATATTTGCTCAAGGGGTTTTTAAAACGGCAGCCGGTTTCTTCCGGGCTGAGGACGATGGCGCCGTCATCGGTAAAAATTTTTTCTGCTGGCAGTGACATGACTTACTGGCTTCCTTGATATAAATTGAGGCTGTCTATAGTCCGAAAAAATTGTTGATGATGGAGGACAACAGGGAAGAGGGGAATGATTTAATGTTGCCCCCTCGACCATCAACCCTGACCCCTGACCCCTAACCACTGATCACTAACCACTGGCCCCCGTGCGGTTGCCTTCAGGATTGCCGCGCCTTGCTGCCATCCTGAGCCGCCGTCAGGTTTTTTTGTCGCCAAGGATGCATCATGCTTGCTGCCCTGGATGCCTGGCGGCGCGCAGCCTGACACCGACACAGCAAAGCATCGGCGGCACAGGCTTTCCAGCCTGTGCATCATTGAACAGGGTGAAAGCCTGTTCCACCGTCGTTCTTGGGTCAACAGCATTGGCCCCCGGCCCCTAATCCCTAATCCCTGATCCCTGGCCTGGCCCCCGGCCCTTAGTTCGGGTCACGCTCCAGGGTTTCTGAGCCTGGCGGCGTCTTGAAGAGAGGGGCGAAGATTTCCCGCTCCAGGTCTTCGGCAAACATGGCCCGACCGACTTCCCCCCGCAGACGCCGGACCTCCCGCAACCCCATGGCCCCCAAGACCTCCAGGAGCTGATTGTTCCAGGCGCCCATCAGATTGACCAACCTCTGGGTGCCCCGGGCTTCATGGATGCCGCCCAGGTCAACGGGGCAGTCATCCCCCTCCTGGCAGTGGGAGCACAACCGACATTCCAGGGCCAGGAGGATGGGCAGATCCACGGCCACACAATCCAAACCGCAGAGGATGGCCTTGGCCACATGTTCGGCCATGGCAATGCCGCCGCTGGCCACTACCGTTACCGCGTCGCGCCAGAGGGCCTTGACCAACCGCAGGTGGACCTCGCGGATGAGTTCCTTCAGATGCTTGTCCTGGGCGTCGGCCAGGCCCTGGGCATGATTGTCGGCCTTGAGATGCAGAATTTCGGCCCCGGCCCCGGCCAAGGCCTCGCAGCGGTCAGCCGCCTGGCCGGTCGCCGGCAAGGCGATGGACACCAGGAGATGGGGGCAGCGAACTTTTAACTGATCAATTTCAGTAGTGATATTAGGATGATCCCAGAGCTCCACCAACCGCACGGTCGGAAGAACGGGGTCCTCCAGATTGAGGCTGCCGGG
Source organism: uncultured Desulfobacca sp. (assembly GCA_937958145.1). Lineage (GTDB taxonomy): Bacteria > Desulfobacterota > Desulfobaccia > Desulfobaccales > Desulfobaccaceae > Desulfobacca. The sequence continues at coordinate 2,938 of CALGOE010000123.1, read as the reverse complement.
GGAATATTGGGGGATCAGATGCCGGGCCCAGGGCAGCAGGTCGGCCGTCAGCCCCTCCCGGGGCATGATGGCAAAGGTATCCAGGGTTTGAGCAGCCCGGGCCATAATCTGCCGGACCTTCTTCTTATTGACGCCGATGTCCGGCTCCGTCAGGAGCACGGGCAAAGGGATTTCCACCAGGGGGAAAACCGGCGAGGCCAGACTGCCGGCCGCGTCAAAGGCCAAAAAGAGGGGTTTGCGGCCCAGATCCACGGTCGTGCTGATGTATTCCCGGCCATGGATGCCGTCCCGGGTGGGGCGGACGATTTCCGACATGTCGGTCCAGATGGAATCGAATCCCGGACCTTTGAAAGGCCCGCCATAACCGGCGCCGGAGACCGGGATGCGGCCGGTTTCGGCCTGATACCAGGTGGTGGTGATGATCTCTTTGGTCCAATAGGAGTCACCCAGGAGGTTATACTCCGGATTGACCGTTTTGGTCACCAGTTCCCGGGGGCAGCCCTGGACGCAGCGAAAACAGTTTTTGCAGAGGCTGTCAATGGTATCCGTCAGACTGCGATCGTCAAAGGTGCGATTGCGGAAGGCCTCATAAGGGCAGGTCTCCTTGACGCAGCGGGTGCAGCGTAGGCAACCTTCGCCCCAATCCAGAACCGTGCCCTTGCCCACAGCCTTGAACCGGGGCGGCACCTGTCGGACCGGGATATGATATTTTTTGGACATGGCCGGGTCCTCCTACAACCGCTGATCCGGACGCACCACCCGCCGGGGCCCGCCGGCACCGGCTTTGGACCAATCCATGCTGGGTTTGACGCTATAGAGACGTTCCAATTCTCCCAGATCCTGCAGGCGGTGGCAGATCTGCTCCCAGGCACAGGGCACCGGGGGATCATAGACACGGGCCATGTTAATTTCACACAAGCCGTTGCTGGCCCCGCCGCAGGGGCCGTTCAACAGCCGCTTGGCGCAGCGGGAGATGGGGCAGATGCCGCCGGTATAACCCAACTGACAGTCGCCGCAGCCCCGGCAGTTTTCCAGCCAGACGCCCCGTTCCGCCGTCTCCCCCAGGAACATGGTGTTGAGAGCCGGGAAGACCGGGATTGTGGCCAACCTGGCGACCAGGGCCTGGACCCCGGCGCCACAGGCCAACGACAGGACGGCATCGTAGCCCTGGGCCGCGGCAACGACGTCCACCAGAAATTCCTGGATACACTGCCGATCGACGCTGGTCTCCTGCAGTTCCACGTCCTGGTTGGCCATCTGAAAGGCCAATTTCAGGGCGGCGGCCAGTTCGGCCGTCTCCCGGCGGCCACCACAGGCACTCTCGGCCACACAGGTGTCACAGCCAGCCAAGAGGATTTTCTTATAACCACTTAACATTGCTTGTAATTCTTGCAAAGATTTCCGTTGTCCAACGATCATGGATTCTCCTTTAAACCGTCTGGCGGGGCCGGGCCGGATTGGGCGGGAGCTTTCTGAGGCGCTGCTGGATCTCCGCCACCGTGGCGGCCAAATCCTCGGGGTTGCCGGCTGCCACCCGGGAATATCCCAGCCGCTCAGCTTCCAGGCCCAGTTCCGTGAGATAATCCTGGGCATGGGCGACCCGAAACCCCATACGGGTGCTCCCTTCCGCTAATTGACAATATTGTTCCGGGCAGCCCACCACCCAGACCAGATCGGCCCCTTGGGCCAGGATGCGTAAGAGATGGAAAGACTCCACTTTGCTGCTGCATGGTTCCTGAATGATGCGGCCTGAGAGGCCGACCTGTTGCAGAGCCTGGCGCAAGGCTGCCGGCTGCGGCACCGCCTGGGTGCAGGCCAGCACCACCACCTCCGGTATCGGCTGCATTCCTACCCCTTTCCCAACATAATCGTAATTATATAGTATTGCATATCATGAATTGCTGAAAATATTTGGCAACTTTTTTGTTTTGACAAAGCAAGGGGCAGGAGAAACCCGCCCCTCGCGGTGGCGACTGCAGCAAGCTGCGTCAATGGGAATTTGGACTAAAGAATGGGCAGATAACGCTCGATCTCGTAATCGCTGACGTGCGTGCGGTAGCGGTCCCACTCAATCTTTTTATTTTCCAGGAATTTATTAAAGATGTGTTCGCCCAGAGCATCCTTTACCAGTTCGCTCTTTTCCACTTCCTCGATGGCTTCGTAGAGGCTGCCGGGCAGAGACTTGATCCCCAACTGTTGCCGCTCCGCCTCGGTCATATGATAAATGTCCACTTCCACCGGTTCGGGGAGGGTGTAATGCTTCTCAATGCCTTTCAGTCCGGCGGCCAGCATCACGGCAAAGGCCAGATACGGATTGCAGGCCGGATCGGGGGCCCGATATTCAATACGGGTGGCCGCCTCTTTGCCGGGCTTGTACATGGGCACCCGCACCAGGGCGGAGCGGTTGCGCCGGGCCCAGGCGATGTAGACCGGGGCCTCGTAGCCGGGGACCAGCCGCTTGTAGGAGTTCACCCACTGGTTGCAGATGCCGGTGATTTCCCGGGCGTGGGTGAGGATACCGGCGATGTAAGATTTGGCCACGGCCGACAGATGATATTGGTCCTTGGGATCATAAAAGGCGTTTTTGCCGCCCTGGAAGAGCGACTGATGGGTATGCATACCACTGCCGTTGATGCCGAAGATAGGCTTGGGCATGAAGGTGGCGTAAACCCCGTGCTGGCGGGCGATTTCCTTGACCGCCAGGCGGTAGGTCATGGTCTTGTCGGCCATTTTCAGGCCTTCATCATAGCGCAGATCGATCTCATGCTGGGAATCGGCCACCTCATGGTGGGAATACTCCACCCGAATACCCATCTTTTCCAGGGCGAAGATGGTCTCCCGGCGCAGGTCGTTGCCCCGGTCCAGGGGGGTGGTGTCAAAATAACCGCCGCGGTCCAGGATTTCCGTACTCTCGTTGTCGGCAAAATAGAAATACTCC
>CALGOE010000122.1 GCA_937958145.1 uncultured Desulfobacca sp. | reverse complement strand
CGATTTTCGACAAGAGCAACGTCTAAATCGGCCCAAAGGAGAATTGTATGGCACATTCGGCCGTAATCCCGGCGGCCAGGGGAAAAATACTGCCGCTGGTGCTGGCGGGGCTGCTCCTGGCCCTCACCGGAGCTTTTGATCCGGTTTGCGGGGCTGATGCCATGACCCTGCCACCCCAAACCGTTGCCCCCGGCGAGGTGCAGCTTACCGTCAACCTGACCCTGCCCCCCGGCCATAAATTAAATGACGAGGCACCTTCCACCTTAATCATCAGTGCCCAAAATCAGGCCGTGGTGGCCGTAGACAAAAAATTCAGCGGCAACCTCAAGGCCGCCGATCTGCCCGTCACCCTCAAAGTGCCGGCCAATGAGGGCAAAACCACACTCCAGGCCGAATTTAAGATCAATTTCTGCGACGACCAGGTGGGCCTGTGTTTTATGCGGGACGCGGTTATTCAACTGCCCGTGGCAGTGAACAAAACCGCCGACAACAAAAAACTGGCCATCAATTACGAACTGAAGATGCCCTAGAAACGCCGCCCGTGCACGGGGTCTGATGCTTGAGCGCATACCTTGCCAAACACGACTGTCCGGGAGTGGTCCAGAAGGAAAAAGCCCGAGGTCCTAAGCCTCGGGCTTTGGCTTTGCAAACCAACCTCCGGTTCGATTCCGGTAGGGGTTACACGCTCAGGATCGTATCAGGACCCAGGACTTTCGTTTTTACCTTCTCCAAATGACGCAGGGTGACCACTTCCTGGTGCATTTTGGCTTCATCCCAGCCTAATTCTTTGGCCGCTACTTTCAACGGTATTTCCTGTTTGACCTTCACCAGATCATAGAGCTTTTGCTGATCGGCGTTCAGTTTGCCGCCCTGCTGATCCATGGTGCGCTTGGCCACATAGCTGGCCCAGGGATCGCATTCCTTCGTCAGATCCACCAGTTTGATATAACAATCCTCACAGACCTTCTCTCCCATGAGGGGACGGAGTTCACTCTCTTCTACCTGTGCCTGGCAACGGGGACACTGAGCCATAGCCAACCTCCTTTGGTTTGATATTCCTGGGGTAGACCCGATCTGTCGGGCTGGGCCAAAACCGGTTCCTTGGACCCTTGCCGCACGTCGGTCGGACTTAGCCTTAATATAGTCAGGGTTGGGGCTTTTGGCAATTTTTTCTGTAAAAAATTTTCGACCCGGCGGCCGTGGCGGCCCCGGGTCAAGGTTTTGCTGCGGTGTCACCCCATTTTCTAGAGGCTGTAATCCCCTTCGATTTCCAGGATATACTCTTCCGGTTTGCTTCCGTAGGTAACGGTGAAAGTCCCGTCGCCGCTCAGGGTTTTGAGCTTGCCGGTGCCTTTATAGACCTTCCAGGTGCCTTTGGTGATTTTCGTGGCGGCATCCCGGTGCCCCTCGTAGCGGCTGTAGACCTGGCCATCCTCAAAGGTGGTGACCGCATAGCCCTGCATGGGACCGGAGCCTTTGATGCGGTCATGAAAACCGACGCTGTGCCGCGAAATAAACTCCCCGGCTACGCCCTTTTCGTATTCCAGAGGTTCACCCTCCATCTCGGTGAGCATCATGGTATGATCCACCTGATCCCCCACATGGATCATTTCCCGCCGGATGGTAAAAATTCTGTATTTGGCCTTTCTCTTCATAATTGCCTCCCTTCCGGAGTTGTGCATTTTTCCTGCTGGTTGAGGAATGACCTGACGTTACCTGAACTGTTCCCGGGCCATTGTCTGACCGAGTTCTGGCTATTGTTAAATATCCAACTGGCTGATGTCAAGGGCATTGTTCTGGATGAAATCCCGGCGGGGTTCCACCCGATCGCCCATGAGAATGGTAAAGATCTCATCGGCGGCGACCGCGTCTTCGATATTGACCTGGAGCAGCGTCCTGGTCTCCGGGTCCATGGTGGTTTCCCACAATTGCTCCGGATTCATTTCGCCCAGACCTTTGAACCGCTGTACGGTCAGGCCTTTTTGGCCTTCTTCGAGGACGAGCCGCACCAATTCTTCCAGGGTGGGAATTTCCCAGCGTCGGTTGCCGTCGGCCAGCAGATAGGGCGGCCGGCGCAAGGCGGCCAGGCCCTGCCGGAGTTTGACCAACGTCTGGAAATCACTGCCGCTCAGGAGCTCCCAATCCAGGACCCAGGGCCGGGCCTCGTTGACCTCGGGCTGGTAAACCAGCAACTGCCAGGCCTGGTGTTCTTCATCCGGCTCCAGCCGGTAGAGATAGCCGGCCGCCGCCAGGTTTTCGGCCCAAGCCGCCAGGCGCTCCCGGTCCCGCAGGATCTCTTTATCTGTCAATCCCTGGTCAATGACCTGTTTGAGCAGGTTCCGCTCCACCCCCCGCTTCTCAAAGCGCTCCATGGCCTGCTGCTGGGAAATGACCTTTTTCAGATAATTGACCAGATCGGAATTGGCGATGGTCTCGCCGTTTCCCAACGTCAACGTTTTCTTGTCCAAGCCTCGGGTCAGGAGATAATCCTGAAACGGCCCCTCGTCTTTGAGATAAATCTTCTCATTGCCCCGGGTGAGGCGGTACAGGGGCGGCTGGGCGATATAGAGGTGGCCCCGATTGATGAGTTCGGCCATCTGGCGATAAAAAAAGGTCAGCAGCAGAGTGCGAATATGGGAACCGTCGACGTCAGCATCGGTCATGATAATAATGCGGTGATAGCGGAGTTTCTCCAATTCCTGCTCATCCTGGCCGATGCCGGTGCCCAGAGCCGTGATCAGGGTGCGGATCTCCTGGCTTTGCAGCATCTTGTCAAACCGGGCCTTCTCGACGTTGAGGATTTTGCCCTTGAGGGGCAGGATGGCCTGGAAACGCCGATCCCGGGCCTGCTTGGCGGAGCCCCCGGCCGAATCACCCTCAACTATGTACAACTCCCGGCGGGACGGGTCCCGTTCCTGGCAGTCGGCCAATTTGCCGGGCAGGGCAAGTTCACTGAGGCTGCCCTTTTTGCGGGCCAACTCCTTGGCCCGCCGCGCCGCTTCCCGGGCCCGGGCCGCATCCACCACCTTGGCCAGAATCTGCTTGGCCACCTGGGGGTTTTCGCCCAGATAGGTCAACAGGTTGTCATACACCAGGGCCTCAACCAGACCTTTCACTTCGCTGTTGCCCAATTTGGTCTTGGTCTGGCCCTCGAATTGGGGATCGGGAATCTTAATGCTGATGATGCCGGTGAGGCCTTCCCGGACGTCCTCCCCGGCCAGATGCGTGTCTTTGATATTTTTGGGCAGATCGGCCGTGGCCATGTATTGGTTGATGCAGCGGGTCAGCCCGGCCTTGAAGCCACTTAAATGGGAACCACCCTCCCGGGTGTTGATGTTATTGGCATAGGTGTAAATCTGTTCATTGTAGGTGTCGTTGTACTGAAAGGCGATCTCCATGATAATGTTCTGGCGGGTCCCGGCCAGATAAATGGGGGCGTCATGGATAGGGGTCTTGTTGCGGTTGAGGTAGAGAACGAATTCCTGAATACCCCCTTCATAATAGAAGTCATTTTCTTTCCCGGTCCGTTCGTCGGCCAAGAGGATGCGAACCCCCCGGTTCAGAAACGACAGCTCCCGCAGCCGGGTCGCCAGAATATCATAGCTGAACACCGTCTCGGAAAAGATTTCGGCATCGGGTTTAAAAGTGATTTTGGTGCCCCGCCGCCGGGTTTCACCGGTGATGGTCAGCGGCGACACCGTGTTGCCGTATTCATAGCGCTGGTGGTAGACTTTGCCGTCCCGGCGGATTTCCACCTCCAGGTATTCGGACAGGGCATTGACCACAGAAACGCCCACACCGTGCAGACCGCCCGAGACCTGGTAGGTCTTGTGATCAAATTTGCCGCCGGCATGGAGTTTGGTCATGACCACTTCCACGGCGGGGAGATTTTCCTCTTTATGCAGGTCCACCGGGATACCCCGGCCATTGTCCTCCACGGTGACGCTGTTATCAGCATGGATGGTGACACTGATCTGGGTGCAATAGCCGGCCAGAGCTTCATCAATGCTGTTGTCCACCACTTCATAGACCAGATGGTGCAGGCCCTCGGGCCCGGTGTTGCCGATGTACATGGCGGGGCGCTGCCGCACGGCCTCCAGGCCGCTGAGCACCTTGATATGATCAGCCCCGTAGTCCACCTGCTCTTCTACCTGATTCACGTCTGGATTCACCAAAACCTGGCAACCCTCCTTGCTACCAACGGCAATCATCCTTGTTGTCAGCCCCAAAGCCTTACAGGTCCATGGGCATAACGATGCTTAAATAAAACGGGTCTCCGGGTTCCCGCAGGCCCAGGGGTTTCCGTTTGGCGGTAAGTTCCAAATTGATTTCCTCGCTTTGCATGACCGACAGCGGTTCCATGAGATAACGGGCGTTGTAGCTGATCTCAAAAGGCAAGGCGAGGCCGTCTTCCTCATCGCTGGGGGCCAAAACCTTCATGCTCAGGGGCAGCTTCTCTTCGCCTTGGCCCACATCAGGATTATGATAGCGAAAATCCAGCCAGCCGTCGCTGATGGTCAAGATGACCCCTTTGAATTTTTCCGAAGACAACAGACTCATGCGCCGGAGAATCTCCAGAAAAGGTTTCCGGGCGACTGTGAGCTGCAGTTTGGCCGCGGCCGGCAAAATGCGGCGATAATCGGGAAATTTTTTATCCAGCAGGCGGATAAAAAGATATTCCTGCCCCTGTTTGAGCACCAGGTTTTTTTTCTCCAGGCCCAGGGCGCCATCCTCGGCCTCCAGCAGACGCAGCATCTCCACCACGCCTTTGCGGGGGATGATGATACCTTTTTCCGGATCAAATTGGTCGGCCGCCTCGAGTTCCCGCTCAATGAGGGAGAGACGATGGCCGTCACTGGATACCAGACGGAGTCGACCACTCTCACCCAACCGCTCGGCATAAATTCCCGTCAACTGGGGCTGCAGATCATCCAGAGAGACTGAAAAAAGGGTCTTTTCCAACATTTCCCGCCAGACGGCACTCTTGACCGGTTGCAAAGATTGCTCGTCCGTCACCGGCAAGGGGGGAAAATTATCCGGACCCAACCCCATGAACTGATAACGCATAGCGCCCATGATGATCTGCAAGGTATTGTTGGGCGTACTTTCCAAAGCAATGGGCCCCGGTGGCAATTCCTTGAGAATATTAAAAAAGTTCAGAGCTGGAACCGTCATGCCGCCTTCTTCCCTGACCAGAGCCGGATAAAACCCCCGGAAACTGATCTCATAATCGGTCGCGGAAATTTTCAGTTGGTCGGCGGTGGCCTCCAACAGGCAATGGGACAGGATGGGAGTATGGCTACGACGGTCGATGACGCCCTGAGTCCGTCCGATCCCCTGGAGCAGGGTGTCCTTGTCAATTTCCAGCTTCATCGCTTCCTCTATTTTAACGAAATAATTTTTTTATAATCTTAATTATGAACCCAGAAAGGTTCACAACTTCCTTAAAGTTTGGAAATTTCCAGAAATTTTTTCGACCTCCCGGTGTCCGCCTGTCGACTTCTGGCCAGGTTATCAACGGCGCTGTCGGCGCCGTAGCCCTGCTCACGTCGATAACACCGGCAGAGTGGCCAACAGGAGCGCACTTCTGGTTCATAACGTGGGCCCCACCCTCGGGGGCTTGACCCTAATCGGCCAGCACCGCGCCCTTGCTGCCGGAAGTGACCGCGCGGCTGTAGCGGTAGGCATAGCCCCGGCGGATTTTGGGAGCCGGCGGCTGCCACTGTTGCCGTCGGGCTGCCAGCTCGGCGTCGGATACCTGCAGGGTCAGGGTCTTGCCGGGAATATCGATGGCGATGCCATCACCGTCCTGAATCAGGGCGATGGGCCCGCCGGCGGCTGCTTCCGGGGAGATATGGCCGATGGCCGCCCCCCGGGTGCCGCCGCTGAAACGGCCGTCGGTCAGGAGGGCCACGTCCTTATCAAGGCCCATACCGGCGATGGCGGCGGTGGGAGAGAGCATCTCCCGCATACCCGGACCCCCTTTGGGACCTTCATAGCGGATGACGATGACGTCGCCGGGTCGGATGGTATTGCCCATAATGGCCTCTGAAGCCGCCTCTTCGGAATCAAAGACCCGGGCCCGGCCTTCCCGCCGCAGCATGGCCGGGTCCACCGCCGACTGTTTGACCACGGCGCCTTCCGGGGCCAGATTCCCGTGCAGGATGGCGATGCCGCCCTGGGTGTGATAGGGGTTCTGGAGATCCCGGATTACCTCCGGGTCCAGGACCCGGGCTCGGCTGAGATTGTCGGCCACGGTCTGGCCGGTGACGGTCAGCGGCGTGCCCGAGATCAGACCGGCTTGCAGGAGACGGGCCATGACCGCCGGCACGCCTCCGGCCCGATCCAGGTCTTCCAGATGATGTTTGCCGGCCGGACTGAGACTGCAGATGTGCGGGGTCTGTTCACTGATCCGGTTGAAGAGGTCCAATGACAGCTCGATCTCGGCCTCATGGGCGATGGCCGGAATATGGAGCACCGTGTTGGTGGAGCAGCCCAAGGCCATGTCCACGGCCATGGCGTTCTGAAAGGCCGTGAGGGTGGCGATATCCCGGGGCAGGAGTTGGCGTTGCACTAACGCCATGATCTGCTGGCCGGCCTGTTTGGCCAGGCGATAGCGGGCCGCCGAGACCGCCGGGATGGTGCCGTTGCCGGGGAGGGCCAGGCCCAGGGCCTCGCTCAGGCAATTCATGGAGTTGGCCGTAAACATACCGGCGCAGGAGCCGCAGCCCGGACAGGCGGCGTCTTCCAGGGCTGCCAACTCTGCTTCGGGCAGCCGCCCGGCCTTGACGGCGCCCACCCCCTCGAAAACGGTGATCAGGTCGATGGCCCGGCCCTGATGGAATCCGGCCAACATGGGGCCGCCGCTGATGACAATGGCCGGAATATTCAAACGCAGGGCCGCCATAAGCATGCCGGGGATGATCTTGTCACAATTGGGAATCAGCACCAGGCCGTCAAAGGGATGGGCCATGGCCATGACTTCAATGGAGTCGGCGATCAACTCCCGGGAGGCCAAGGAATATTTCATGCCTTCATGATGCATGGCCAGCCCGTCGCAGACGCCGATGACCCCGAACTCAATGGGAGTGCCGCCGGCCAGACGGACGCCCGCTTTGACGGCTTCACCGATTTTATCCAAGTGGATATGGCCGGGGATAATCTCGTTTTTGGAATTGGCGATGCCGATGAGGGGGCGCTGAATCTCCGCATCCGTCAATCCCATGGCTTTCAACAGGGACCGGTGCGGCGCCTTCTCCACACCGGTTTTCATCCGATCACTCCGCATGAAACAATCCTTTCTGATCCTGCAGGCGTTCTTCAATGACCCCCTGGAGGACCGCTTTGGTCTTTTCCGTATCCATCTGGCGTTTGGTGAAATCCACCCGATTATCGGCCCCCACCAGGGTGGGATCGGGCTCAATGATCAGATTCAGATTGAATTTTTCTTCCAAGGCCACCAGTTCGTGGCGTTTTTTGTTGAGCAGATAATTGCTGACCTCCACGGGCAGATGGGCCCGTACTTCCTGGATGTCATTTTTGGCCGCCTCATGACTGATCTTACGCAAGACGCTGAGACCACTGGCCTCTGGCGACCGGATCACCCCCCGGCCGCGGCAATGGGGGCAAGTGATATAAAGGCTCGTGGCCATGGCCGGACGCAAACGCTGCCGGGACAATTCCAGCAGGCCGAATTTGGAGATCTGCCCTACCGTCACCCGGGCTTTTTCTTTTTTCAGGGCGGTTTTCAGGGCCTTTTCCACCTCTTTGCGGTGTTTCCGGTCTTTCATGTCGATGAAATCAATGACGATGAGGCCGCCCAAATCCCGGAGGCGCAACTGCCGGGCGATTTCTTCGGCCGCCTCCAGGTTGGTCTTAAAAGCAGTGCCCTCGATGTCTTTGGGAGAAATACAGCGACCGGAATTGACATCGATGGCCACCAGGGCTTCGGTGGGATTGATGACGATGCTGCCGCCAGACTTTAACGGCACCTGGTTGTCAAAGAGTCGCTCCAGCTGCTCTTCGATCTGATACTTGGAAAAGATGGGCCGCTTTTCTTTGTAGAGCTTCAGGGCCTTGGTATGTTTAGGGGAAAAGGCCTTGAAAAATTTCTTGATCTGATGAAAGGTCTCGGCATCGTCTATGAGAATTTCATTGATATCAGCGGTATAGTAATCCCGGATGGTGCGGATGACCAGATCCAGTTCTTTGTAGATCAGAGCCGGGGCTGGAGAGGTGCCGGCGTTGCGTTTGATTTCTTCCCAAAGATTGGACAGATATTGATAATCTTTAATAAGATCCCGTTTTTTGGCCGACTCGCTGGCAGTGCGCACGATCAAGCCGACCCCGG
>CALGOE010000121.1 GCA_937958145.1 uncultured Desulfobacca sp. | reverse complement strand
GTACAGGTGTGTATTTCTTAACGGGAAATGATCCAGAATCTGGAAAACCTGCTCTATGGAGAGAAGAACCTTGCCTGGATACACCATGAAACCCATCGGCTCCTGGGCCTGCTGCCCCAGACCCCTGGTCTTACCCTGCCCGACGGCGGCGCGCTGGTGGACGATGTCTATGGTCATTTCCCGGATCTGGGGTGGGACCTGTTGGTTCAGGAATTTTTGCGGAGCCAGTGAAAGCCAAGAGACATTGCCCCCAAATATGCAGCCTTATTAAAGACACGGAGCCCTGCCCCGTGTCTTTTTTGGTGGCAGCGGAGAACGCCGGGAAGCTTTTTTTTGGCAAAGCTTGGCGCCGGCGGTGATCAGCACGGTGAAGGGGAGCTGTTCCCAGCTTCCTCTGGCGCCGCCTCTCCGGTGGGGGCGGCTGGACGCCATGAACTCCTGACCAAGGGGGCACTGTGCACCGAGGCAAAGCCCAGCGTGCGGGCATAGCGGCCCCAGGCCGCAAACTCGGCAGGAGTAAGGTAGCGGCTGACGGGCACATGCCGGCGGGAGGGAGCTAAGTACTGGCCCAGGGTGAGGTGAGTCACCCCAGCCTGGCGCAAGTCGGTGAGCACTGCCATCACTTCGGCGGCGCTCTCCCCCAATCCCAGCATGAGGCCGGATTTGGTGGGAATAGCCGGGTCAAGAACCCTGGCCGTGGCTAATACCTGGAGGGAGCGCTCATAGATCGCCCCGGGCCGGATGCTCGGGTAGAGGCGGGGGACGGTTTCCAGGTTGTGTCCCCATACATCCGGCTGGGCCGCAGCGATGGTCTCCAGGGCAGAGGGGCGGCCCTGAAAATCCGGAGTCAAAATTTCGATGGTCAAGGGACCGGCCCCCCGCCGCAGAACCTGGACCACGGCGGCAAAGGCCGCGGCGCCACCGTCGGCGAGATCATCCCGGGTCACCGAGGTGATCACCACCTGCCGCAGGCCCAAGGCCCGGACGGCCCGGAGGAGGCGCCAGGGTTCGTCCTCGTCCACAGGGGCGGGCCGGCCCGGGCTGAGGTTGCAGAACCGGCACCCCCGGGTGCAGACCTCGCCGAGGATCAAAAACGTGGCCGCCGGCCGGGACCAGCACGAGCCGCGATTGGGGCAGCGGGCGCTCTGGCAGACCGTCCGGATTTGCCAGGAGGCCAGCTGTTGGGCCAACCGGCGGGCCGCGGCGGTCTGCCGCCAGGTCTTCTCCTGGATCAACTGTTCTTGCAACCACGGTGGGTAGGCCATAACATCCTATCGGCAAAAAGGTTGACGCTGCTTCCTGGGCGCATTACTGTACAAGAGCGGCAGGTGCCGGCCAAGTGCCCTGCCTACTACATTTTTATCAAGGAGTGGAGATGAGCGCAATCGATTGGCAACCCAATTATGAGGCGGCGGTCCAGGCGGCGGTGGCGGCCAACAAACCCATCCTGTTGGAACTTTATATGGATACCTGTGGCCACTGCGCCCGGCTGCACAAAGAGACCTTAACGGATGACCAGGTGATCGCGGCGGTCAACGACCGTTTCGTGCCGGTTCGGGTGGAAGGCCGCTCCCGCCTGGACCTGGTGAAAAAATTTGACGTCAAGGGCGCCCCCACCACCCTGATTCTCTCGCCCCAGGAGGTGGAGCGGCATCGCTTCGTGGGTTTCCAAACCCCGGCCGAGTATTTACAGGAATTAGGGAAGATTTCGTAATTCATGGCTGCGGCGGTGCCGCCGATGGGAGCGCCGAAACGGGGGCTGATGTTGCTGGCGGTCTGTGGGGGGGCCTTCATGGCCACCCTGGACACCAGCATCGTGAGCATCACCCTGCCCCTGATGGCCCGGGACCTGGACGCGTCGCTGCCGGTCATCTCCTGGGTCATGTTGGCGTATCTCATTGCCAACGCCTCGCTGCTCCTGAGCTGCAGTCAACTGGGAGATATCTGGCCGCCCGGACGTCTGTTCGGGGCCGGGATGACTCTCTTTGCCCTGGCGTCGGCAGCATGCGGCTTGAGCCACCACATTGGCAGCCTGATCGCCGCCCGGGCCGTGCAGGGGTTGGGTGCGTCCCTGATGCTGGGCGTGGCGCCCAAGATTATCACCCTGACGTTTCAGGAGGGGGAAAGGGGTCTGCCCTTCGGCCTCTTTTCCACCGCCTTTGCCAGCGGGGTTACAGTCGGCGCCCCCTTGGGCGGGATCATTGCCGCCACCTGGGGATGGCCCTGGATCTTCTTCCTGAACCTGCCCATTGCCGGGGTTGCTTTAGGGGTAAGCGGCCGCCACCTGCACCGTCTGCAGCCCGGCACTGACGGCTCCGGCAAGCGCTTTGATTGGCCCGGCGGCCTTTTCTTCACCATCAGCATTGCCCTTTTCATGTGGGCCTTAACCCAGGTGCGGACCCTCGGCTGGCAGCAGCCGGCCATCTGGGGAGCCCTGGGGGGTGCGGTGGGAGCTTTCCTGTTGCTGCTGTTGGTGGAAAGACGGCGGCCCTGGCCCCTCCTGCCCGGCCGGCTCTGGGGCCATCGGACCTTTTTTTTAGGCGGAGTGGCCGTTGTCCTCACCTTTGCCGCGGTCATGGGGACGTTTTTTCTGCTGCCCTTTTACCTGCAGGAAATCCAACGCCTGCCGCCCCAGACTGCGGGGCTGTTGTTGGCGGTTTTGAGCTGCAGTAATGCCCTTATCTCTCCCTTGGGAGGATTTTATGGGGACCGGTGGAGCAACCTGGCGATCCTGCGCCTCGGGGCCTTCCTGATCCTGGCGGGGCTGGCAGCCCTCTGGTGGTGGGGAGCTGCGGCCGGCACGGGCTGCCTCATCCTGATTTTTATCACCATCGGTGTGGGTTTTGGCCTTTTCCAGGCGCCCAATCTGAACGAAATGCTGTTCGGGGTCAACCCTCAGGTCCTGGGATTGGCGGCAGGGACCAATGCCGTCTTAAAAAACATCGGCGCCCTGTTGGGTATTGCCGGCATGGTCACGGTCGTTACCTGGGGGGCCACCGAGGCGGCATCCCTGAAAGCCGGTCAGTGCCTGTCCTGGAGCTGCCTGCAGAGGGCTTTCCTGGCTGCCACTTTTCTGGCCGGCATCAATGCCTTTATCAATCTGGTGCCGCGGCGCCGATCGACCCCTTCCCGCCACCAAGAAAGGATTCGTTAACAACGCCTTGCTTCCCCCGGCATAAACTTTTCTTCCCATCATACCCTGCCAGACCAGGAGAATTTTCTCTTGCCCTGCATTCCTGGCTTTACAGTGCCGCCTGTTCTTCTTTATAATGGGGACTGAATCAGGGAATTACTTGTCTGTTGGCTCAGCCAATCTTGCCAATTATTATACTGGAGGCGACAAAACCTCATTTCTTGTCATCCTGATTGATGCGAAGGATCTGCGTCTGATCGGCAGGATGAGATTCTGCGCCACGCTCAGCCTGACAAAAACGCCGCCTCGGGGTGTCGCCACAGCTTCTCAGCAAGGTTTACTGATGGCGCCAACGGGCACCGCCCTGGTAACCCGCGGATAATAACCATAATTCCCATTGAACCAGGAAAAACCAAGGGGGTGCGGATGGGCAGCAGAATTCTGATTGGGTGGTTGCTCTGCCTGGCACTACTAACGTCCGGTCCCGCGGCGGCGCAACTTGCCGACGAGGGCGTTAAGGCCAAGGCCTATTGTATTATGGATGCCGATACCGGCAAGATCCTGTCCGCCTACAACCACCAGATGATGCTGCCTCCGGCCAGCACCCTGAAGGTCGCCACCGCCCTGATCGCGGTCAACTCCCTGCGCCTCACCGACCGGGTTCCGGTCAGCGCCTATGCTGCGGCGGCCCCGCCCTCCAAGCTTGGCATCAGACCGGGGGAGACTTACAGTGTTCAGGATATCTTGTATGCCGTCCTCCTGGCCTCGGCCAACGATGCGGCCCGGGCCCTGGCCGAAAGGGTCAGCGGTTCCGAAGAGCAATTTGCCCAATATATGACCGCCCGGCTGCGGTCAATGGGAGCTTATCGGACGAATTTCATGACCGCCTCGGGTCTGCCGGCGCCGGGTCAGTTCAGCACGGCCCAGGATCTGGCCCATATCTTTCGTCTGGCCATGCAAAACCCCACCATCGCCAGGATTCTCTCGGTGAAAATGCATATTCTGGAAGACGGCAAGATCGTCCGCAGCCACAACCGTTTCCTTTTTTCCAGCGACTATGCTGTTGCCGGCAAGACCG
Source organism: uncultured Desulfobacca sp. (assembly GCA_937958145.1). GTDB lineage: Bacteria > Desulfobacterota > Desulfobaccia > Desulfobaccales > Desulfobaccaceae > Desulfobacca. The sequence goes on along the minus strand of CALGOE010000121.1, from coordinate 14,105 downwards.
GTTTTACCAGGGCCTCCATGCACACGTATGTGGGCATGTTTCAAAACGGCGACAAACGCATTATCATCTCCCTGTTGGGCAGCCCCAATAAATGGCCGGATCTGCGTCTCCTCATCGCCAAAGGATTTGCCGACATGGGCACGCCGGTCGCCGCCCTGCCGCCATTGGAAGAGAGGCTGCGCAAAACCAGCACCGGCTACAGCCTGATGGGAGACGACATCGAGCGGTCGGCCGGTTATACCAGAGCCAACAGGCAGCGGACCAGCAAACATGCCTACCAACGGGAGCCATCTTCATCCCGGGTCATCCGGGCGGGTGTGGTGCCCACAGCCGGCAAGACCTCCCGCCCTCCCAAGAAAAAAGTGAGTAAAACCAAGCCTCGGACCCAAAGCAGCGTCCGTGTCGGCGGGGGAGGATGAGATTCATGGCCGGCTTGTTTAACAAGGTCCGCAATAAACTGACGGGGCGCCGGTTTCTGGTCTCAACCATCCGGAAGGATGCGGCAACCTTTGAAACCGCAGTGTTTCGGGCCAATTTCCTCTATCTGCCCCAGGGTTTTCGACTCCGCCACCCTTGTTTGGTGAAACAGACCTGCGATCCCCAGGAGGCCGAGACCCTGCACCGCGCTTTGAGTGCCAGGCTGGTCAGCGAATACCCGGAGCGGCTTTTTCAGGAGTACAGCGAGCAGTAAAACAGGGGAGGGCGGCCGGGAAACCTAAAACAGCTTTTTGCTGTCCAGCAGTAGGGTGACCGGGCCGTCGTTGACGAGACTGACCTCCATCATGGCCCGAAACCGGCCGGTGGCTACCGGCAGGCCGGTCTTGGCCAAAGCCGCGGCCAGTTCTTCATACAAGCGTTCGGCCAATTCTGGCGGCGCCGCCTGATCAAAGGACGGCCGCCGACCTTTGCGGCAATCGCCCAGAATGGTAAACTGCGACACCACTAAGACGCTGCCGCCGATCTCGGCGGTGGTGCGGTGCAGAAGTCTGTCATCCTCTGGAAATATCCTTAAGCTGGCTATTTTATTGGCAATGTAAGCCACATCGGCCGGGCCGTCATCTTTGGCGACCCCGGCCAGCACCAGCAGGCCAGGCCCGATCTGCCCGACAATCTCGCCGTCCACGGTGACGGCGGCCTCTTTGACCCGTTGAACCACAGCGCGCATATTTTTTTATCCTTGAGCCCGGGGCGAAAGGTCAACGCCGGTGCGCCAAAAGGAAGAGGGAAAAGGCGCACTCCTTTTCCCTCTGCCCCCTCTTCTCCCTCTTACAGCCGGCTGTCCAGGCCCAGCCCCTGGCGTTTGGCCTCCACCTGCTTGATCAGCAGTCCTGCGGCCTTCTCTGGATCGGGTTCGACCGCGAATTTGGCCCCCACCACTCCTTCCAGACCGTTGAGGAGGAGGTCGGTGACGGTCTTGCTGCCCAGGACCGGCGGGGTGACGCCCAGGACCGTATAGATGCCGCTGGCGACGGCGTAGGCGGCGATGGCCGCCGCCTTTTCCGAGTACCACTCCGGCGCCGCGGCGGCCACGGGCAGTTTGTCCACGTCCACGCCCAAGGCGTTGGCGAGGGCCGCGGCCAAAGCAATGATGCGGGTGTTGTCCACGCAGGAGCCCATGTGCAGGACCGGCGGGATTTTCAGGGCCTCGCAGATGGCCTTCAGACCCGGGCCGGCCAGGGCGGCGGCGCTGGGATCTTTGAAGCCGGCCTTGGCGTTGGCCACTGCGGTGCAGCCGGTATCCAGGACCAGGATGTCATTGGCGATAAGGGTGCGGGTGATGGTGGTGTGGCCCAGGTCCTGGCAGATTTTGGGATTGTTGCAGCCCACGACGCCGACGGCGCCCCGGATCTGGCCGGCCTTGATGGCATCCAGCAAGGGGGCTGGACTGCCGCCCAGGGCTCCCAGGATCGCTTCGATGGAAAAACCGCTTACCTGATTGACCGGCTCCACCGGGATGAAGACCCGTTCTGGCCGGCGCCGGGCAAAATTCTCCACCGCCAGACGGACAACCTCCTTCCCCTGTTCTAAGGCGTTTTCCGGGGTAAATTCATAATGCTGGGCAAAGGGGAACTTGGCTTTGGGCGAGGTGGTGATCAGGTGGGTATGATAGCAGGAGGCGACCTGCCCCACCGACGGCATGATGCATTGATAGTCCACGATCATGGCCTCGGCCGCGCCGGTGAGGATGACCAGTTCCTGGAGCAGGTGGTTGCCGGCCATGGGGATGCCTTTGCGCATCAGGACCTCGTTGCCGGTGCAACACAGACCCACCAGGTTAATGCCGTTGGCCCCCAAGGCTTGCGCTCGGGCCAGGAGGGCCGGATCCTGCGCCGCCCGGTAAACCATTTCGGAGACCAGGGGGTTGTGCCCATGCAGCACCAGATTGACCTGATCTTGCTTGAGCACTCCTAAATTGACCTTAGAGGCCACGGGCTGGGGTGTGCCGAAGAGGATGTCCGAGACTTCGGTGGCGATCATGGAGCCGCCCCAGCCGTCGCTCAGGGCGGTGCGCAGGGCGTGCAGGAGGATGTTCACCGCATCGTTGTCTACGCCCATGTGAGTGCGGTGCATGGTCTCCACCACTTCCCGGTCAATGCCCCGGGGGGCGATATTAAGTTTCTGCCAGAGTTCCAAACGGGCCGCGGGCAGACGTTTGGCAAACGTCAGGTGGCCTTTGTGAATGCCGAATTCCGCCATCATGGCCAGGGCCAGTTCTTTGGCCTTGGCCTGGGGCGGCAGATCGGCGGCGACGCCGAATTCGGCGGCGATACGGTCCAGTTTGGCCAGATCGGTGAGTTGATAGCCCGGGGCTTGACCTTCGGCCACGGCCAGCAGGGTTTCCACCAGATCCCGGCCATGGTCGGAGTGGGAGGCGGCCCCGGCGGCGATCATGCGGGCCAGGTTGCGGGCTACAATAATATCGGCATCGGCGCCGCAGATACCACGCTGTGGGCCTTCGCCGAAGGGGTCCAGACGACAGGGGCCCATGACGCAATTGCGGCAACTCAGCCCCAGGGAACAGAAGCCGCACTGGGGCTCCTGGGCCTGAGCCCGGTCCCAGACGGTTTCGATGCCCTCCTGCCGGGCCCGCTGGACCATGGCCAGGGTGTCAGGTTGAATAGAGCACTGCTGCTTGGGATCGGTATGGTTCACCATAACGTTGGTCCTCCCAAAACGGCTGGGGCAGGGTTCGCCCTGGTCCCAGTACTGGTAATGGAAATTACCACTTCTGGCAATCGCCTGAGGTCACCCCCAGCGCCTTCATTAATATTGGCGGCAGGCTCGCTGGCCATGGCGCTGGCGGCCGGTTGTTGTGTGTACATTTAAGCCTGTGCCGCCGGAGCTGTCAAATAAAAAAATTATCCATTTTTGTCAATGGGTTAATTTCCACGAAAACTTTGCTCAGTTCTTCACATACAATATCCTATGTTCACAATCATGAAATGGTTAGCCGCTGTGAAAAAACGGCCATGAAAAGTCTCTGGGCAATGAAATAACAGTTGACAAAAACCATTTTTCCCTTTATAAGAGGGAGTCAATGTGAAAAAAGGCATGAAGTCTCGGCGGCCAGATGGCGCCACCCCTCGTGGGTCGAAAAGTGCAGAAAATTAGGGACAAAACATAATCTAGGAGGAATTGTATGGCGAAGTATGATCCGGTAAAAATGAAAGACTGGCAGATTGCCGAAATCGCCGAAGCGGAGATGATCCCCTTTGACGATTTGTGCGAGCAGTTGGGCATCCCCAAAGACGAGCGCATCCCCTATGGGCAAAAGATCGGCCGCATCGACTACCTGAAATGCCTGGAACGCCTGAAGGACAAACCCGACGGCTACTACATTGACGTTACCGCCATCACCCCCACGCCCTTGGGTGAAGGCAAATCCACCACCTCCCTGGGTCTCATCGAAGGCTTGGGCAAACGGGGGGTGAATGTCGGCGGCGCCCTGCGGCAGCCCTCCGGCGGTCCCACCATGAACATCAAAGGCACTGCGGCCGGCGGCGGCATCTCGCTGTTGATCCCCATGACCGAGTTCTCGTTGGGCCTCACCGGCGACATCAACAACATCATGAACGCCCATAACCTGGCCATGGTGGCGGCGACGTCCCGGTTGCAGCATGAATTTAATTACACTGACGAGCAGTTGGCCAAACGGAATCTGAAACGTCTAGATATCGATCCGAAAAACTTCGAGATGGGCTGGATCATCGACTTCTGCGCCCAGGCCCTGCGGAATATCATTATCGGTATCGGCGGCAAGATGGACGGCTTCATGATGGCCTCCAAGTTCGGTATCGCCGTGTCTTCCGAAGTTATGGCCATTTTGTCCGTCACCACCTCGCTGGCCGACCTGAAGGAAAGACTGAACAACATCACGGTGTGCTATGACAAGAAGGGCAACCCCATCACCACCGGCGACCTGGAAGTGGGCAACGCCATGACCGCCTGGATGGTGCCCTCCATCAACCCCACCCTGATGCAGAGCGTGGAAAAACAGCCGGTGTTCGTCCATGCCGGTCCCTTCGCCAACATTGCCGTGGGTCAGTCCTCCATCATTGCTGACCAAGTCGGCTTGAAGCTCTTTGATTATCATGTCACCGAGTCCGGATTCGGCGCTGACATCGGCTTTGAGAAATTCTGGAACGTCAAATGCCGCTTCAGCGGTCTGAAACCCCACGTGGCCGTGCTCACCACCACCGTGCGCGGTCTGAAACATCACGGCGTCAATGCTGGCGCCCTGCCCTGCCCGCCGGGCAAACCGGTACCGAAAGAATACTTCTCGGCCTCCAAAGAAACCATGGCCTGGCTGGAAGACGGCGTCCAGAATGCCGTGCATCACATCCGCACCATCAAGAAAGCTGGCATCAACCCGGTGGTTTGCATCAACGCCTTCCATTTCGACTCTGACGAAGAACATGCCCTCATCCGTCGGGTCTGCGAGGCTGAAGGCGCCCGGGTGGCCGTGTCCAAACATTGGCAGTTCGGTGGCGAAGGCGCCCTGGAATTTGCCGATGCCGTTATCGACGCCTGCAAAGAGAAAAACGACTTCAAGTTCCTCTATCCCAATGAACTCCCCCTGCGCAAGCGGGTGGAAGTGATCGCCAAAGAAGTCTACGGCGCCGACGGCGTCGACTTCCTGCCCGAAGCTGCGGCCAAAGCCGCCCGTTTCGAGGCCGATCCCAAATACAACGAATACGCCACGATGATGGTGAAAACTCACCTGTCCCTGAGCGCCGACCCCACCAAGAAGGGAACCCCCAAAGGTTGGCGGTTGCCCGTCCGCGACTTCTTGGTCTACAGCGGCGCCAAATTCATCTGCCCGGTCTGCGGCGCCATCTCCCTGATGCCCGGCACCGCCTCCGACCCGGCCTACCGCCGCGTCGACGTGGATGTCAAGACCGGTAAAGTCATCGGCTTGTTCTAAGCACAAAGAATAATCTCCAGACCCTTGCAGGTCTGGAGCCTTCCCCGGGCCTTCAGAGTCGCCAACCTCTGAAGGCCTTCTTTGTTCCTGCCAGGAGGGGATTTCCTGGCGTCAACTCTTGACATTTAAGCCAAAATAATTGATATTATATTTTTGTTTTTATTTCTCGTTGTGCCCTAATCGATTGTGGAGGGAAAAGCGTTGGCCAAACATCCTTCAGTCATGAAACGGGACCGGCAGAGCAAAGTCCGCCGGGTCCGGAATATGAGCCGGAAGACCCGGGTCAAGAAGTTAGTCAAAGGGGTACGGCAAGCCGTGGCCCAGAATCAGCCGGAACAGGCCCAGGCGGCCCTGCAGCAGGCCATCCCCGTCATTCAAAGGGTCGCGGCCAAAGGCACCCTGCATTGGAAAACCGCAGCCCGGAAGATTTCCCGCCTGACCCGCCGGGTCAATGCCTTGACGGCCCGGTCCTAAGGGACGGCTGCCGGTCCAAGTCCAGGATGAATTTTTCCAGCAGCAGGTGAGGGGCAGCCATACCCGTCTTGATCTGTTGATCGATCTCCTGCAGGCGGAGCAACTGCTGCTGGAGCCCTGCCAGCGAAAAACCGGCGGCCTGGCGCTGGAGCTTCTCGGCCACAAAGGGCAAGACGCCCAATTCTTTGGCCAGGGCGGCGGGATCAGGCCGGTGTGGCCCTGCTTCCAGGGTGCGCAGCAGGAGGCGGATCTGCCGGGCCACCATCACCACGATGACGCTGGCCGGCTCCCCCAGCTCAAGCAGGCGGTGCAGGACTTTCAGGGCCCGCTCGGGTCTGCCCTGACCCAAGGCTTCCACCAGTTCAAAAATTGTGTGCACCCGGCTGTGGCTGGCCAATTTCTGCACCACTGCCGCAGGAATGAGGAGGTCGGTGCCGGTATAGAGGCTCAGCTTGGCCAATTGCTGGGCCAGATCCGCCAGGTTGGGCCCCACCGTCTCCAACAACAGCCGAGCTGCGGCCGGTCCCAGGGTCTTCCCCTGGTGCTTGGCCTCCTGTTCCAACCATTTGATGACTTCACCTTCCCGCAGGCGGGGAAAGGCCAAGGCCGCCTCCTGGTCCTGAAGCCGCCGCCACAGGCCGGAGGCCTGCACATCTTTGGCCTTGAGCCCTAAGCCCACCAACACCAGCACGGTCGAAGCCGACGGCCCCTCCAGATACTTGGCCAGCGGCGCCAATTCCTTGACCTTATAGCGTTCTACGCCCCACAGGACCACAAATTGGCGTCCCCCCCACAGTTGGGCGGCGCGCGCCGTGCTCAGGGCCTCGGCGAGCGGCGTTGCGGCTGCATCCAGGAACAGCTTGGCTGCCAGCTCCTCCCGTTGCGCCAGCCAGCCCTCCAGCTGCGCCAAGGCCCGGCGGATGAGAAATTCCTCCTCCCCATAAAAGAGGTAGACGGGCCGCAGGGTGCCTTTTTGGAGATGGCGCGTTAAGATCATCTGGGTCATTCCTGATCCCTTGTCTCTTCCCGAAAAAATCACGAACCCGGGTGTGCCGCCGGGAAGTTTGGGAACCGGGGAAAAGGCAGCGCCCCAGCCGGGTTTTCCTGCCCGGAAAGCAAGTACGCGGGCCGAGAAGTCCTTATCACTCTTCCCTCTTCCCTCTTCCCGACTCCTGGGGCCGGTGGCCGTCCCAGCATTTCAGGCAGAGGTCCGTGCGGGGCAGGCCCAAGGCTTTGACGAATTGGTCCAGGCTGTTGTACTTCACCGAGTCCGCCCCGATCTGGGCCGCCACCCAGGCCTCCAGTTGCCGCAGGGCGCCCAGGGAGTCGATATTCCCCCGATACAGGTATTTCCTGGCCATGAGCTCTTCGTAGGTCCGGGTCGAAATGCCGAAATCGCAGGGATACATGAGGGGCGGGCAGGCCACCCGCACGTGCACGGCCTTGGCCCCGGCCTTTTTCAGCTCATTGACCTTATTGAGGATCTGGGTCCCCCGGACGATGGAGTCGTCGCAGAGGACGATGCTTTTCCCCCGGACCGCGTAGTGTAGGACGGAAAGCTTGCGTTTGGCCATCTTTTCCCGGGCCACCTGGGTGGCCTGGGTATAGCTGCGGTCGGCATAGCGGTTATAGAGAAAAACCTCCTGATAGGGCAGGCGGGAGTGCAAATGATAGCCCAGGGCGTGGCCGATGCCTGACATGGGCACCGGCGCCACCAGGTCCGCCACCAGGTTCCCTTCTTCCCGATCCCGTTGGGCCAGGGCCGCGCCCAGGTGCTGGCGGGCGGCCAGAACCGGCAGGCCGTCAATGATGGAGTCGATGCTGGCGGTGTAGGCCCATTCAAAGGCGCAGTGGGCCCGGCGGGGTGAAGGGAGCTGCTGCGCGGTGGTAAAGCCGGAGCCGTTCACCAGGACAATTTCCCCCGGCTGCACGTCCCGGACAAGGTCCAGATCCAGATTCTGCAGGGCCCGGGATTCGGAACTGACCACAAACTGCCCCGGTCCCTGCCCCAGAATCAACGGCCGGAAGCCATAGACGTCCCGGGCGGCATAGATCCCCTCCCGGGTGAGGACCACCAGGGAATAGGCGCCCCGTACTTTGGCGGCCAGATCGGCGATGCCGGCCACGGTATCTTTGGCCTCCAGGATAATTTTGGAGATGATCTCCACATTATAGCCCCGCCAGAAGGCCTTGCCCCGCCGCATCATTTCCTGTTGCAATTCCTGATCATTGATGATGTTGCCGCTGAAGGCGACGGCGATCTCCCCTTGGAGGGACTGCCATTTCACCGGCTGCCGTTCTTTCAGGCTGACATGGCCGATGCCCCAATGCCCCGGCAGTTGTTCCAGATCCTGATTGGTAAATTTATTTAAGACCTTGCCATGGTGGGTAATCTGATGAATCCGGCCCTGGTAGGTGGCGATGCCGCAGTATTGCTGGCCCCGATGCTGCAGAAAATCAATTCCCTGAAAGATGGTGAAGGCACAGGGTTCTTGGGCGTAAACAGCAAAAATGCCGCAATTGTCCTGAATGGTTTTCATGCCGCGCTATTCCTCCCGCCGCTCGCAGTCGTCCGTTCCGGCGGCCAGCCTCTGCCGCCATCTCTGTGAGCAGCTCTTTTTCCTTCCATAAGAATTTTATTATACCAAGATTCCTGGATTTTGTCCGGCAATATCCCGTGGTGGGGGCATTTTCCAGCCCAGCCCCCGGCCTTGTGATCTCTGGCCCTCCTGACAAAAAAGCCTGTGCCGGCGAGCCGGGAGCGGGAGCGCTGCGGTCCCGGGAGCAGGATCGTATTGACAGAGGGGTCCGCCTGTGATAGGTAAAAAATGAGTTATGCTCTAGGCGCCAGCCATCCAGACTCGCTCTGGGTGGCTTTTCTTTTGGGGGACTGTGCCATGCGCTTGGTAATGATCGACAATTATGACTCTTTTACCTATAACCTGGTGCAATTATTCTATGAATTTGATCTGGAGGTGATCGTCCGGCGGCACGATGCCATTGATGTGGCCGGGATTGCGGCTCTGGCACCGGATTGGCTGTGTATTTCCCCGGGTCCCAAGGCCCCGGCGGCGGCCGGCATCAGCAAGGCGGTGATTGCCCGTTTTTACCGGGAGATTCCCATTTTGGGCGTCTGTTTGGGGATGCAGGCCATCAATGAGGTCTTTGGCGGCAGCACGGTTTTGGCGCCGGTGCCGGTGCACGGCAAACGCCATGAGGTTTTTCACACCGGTGCCGGCATATTTGCCGGCCTCCCCAGCCCCTTCGGCGCGGCCCGCTATCACTCCCTGATGGTGCGGCCGACCGGCGACGAGCTGATGATCACCGCCCGCAGCGCCGATGGCGTCATTATGGGCCTCAGCCACCGGCGCTACCCGGTGCACGGGGTGCAGTTTCACCCGGAATCGTTTCTGACGGAGTATGGCCGGGAGCTGGTGGGGAATTTTTTGACCATGACCGCCCAGCCGAAGACAGAAACCGGGCAGAAGTCAGGAGCCATCGTTCCTTGGCCACTGCTGACGCCACAAGCCACGGCTCTGAGCCCGAACCGGGCGTCAGAGGAGAGAGCTGAGATGCTCAGCCGTCAGCCCTTCCAGGCCCCTGGCCTTTGACCACTGCCATGTGGGGACGCATTACCGACCTGCAGATCATCCCCCGGGACCTGCCGGGGGACCTGGTGGGCCTGGAGCAGCTCTTTCAGGGGGTGCGAGGGCAGCCTTATGCCATGCTGCTCCTGAGCGGCGGCAACCTGGATTCGGCGCGCTACTCCCTCATGGGCTGGGAGCCGTTTCTGATCATACGGGCCAAGGGGACGCAGGTGGAGGTGCACGGGGCAGGCGGGGGGCGGCGGCTGACCGGCAATCCTTTGGACCTCCTGGAGGATTGCCTGGGGAGCCTGGCCCTGCCGGGAGAGACCCCGGTGGCGCCCTTGGCCGCCGGGGCCATGGGATTTTTGGCCTATGACCTGAAAAACCACCTGGAAAGGCTGCCGGTGACGGTCAGGGACGACCTCCGGTTGCCGGAGATGGTCCTGGCCTTCCCCCGCCACCTGGTCATTCAGGACCGCTGGGAGGGTCGGACCGTGCAGGTGGAGGTGGCGTATACGCCGCCCGACGGCTCCGCGGCCAGGCCAAGGCAGCCGGATTCGGTCTGGGACGAGCTCAGGCGGGCCGCGGCCGGGTCCGAGAGCCAGACCTATCGGGTGGGTGAGCTCACAAGTACCTTTACCAAGGAGCGCTACCTAAAGGCGGTGCGCCGGGCCCGGGAGTACATCCGCCAGGGGGATATTTACCAGGTCAATTTATCGCAGCGCTTCAGCTTTCCTTTCCAAGGGGATTTCTACCGTCTCTTCCTGCAGTTGTTCCGGCGCAATCCGGCGCCCTTCTATGCCTACCTGCATTGTGGTGGTTTTCAGATCCTCTCCACGTCCATGGAGCGTTTTCTCCTGCGGCGCGGTGAGTATCTGGAAACCCGCCCCATCAAAGGCACCCGGCCCCGGGGCCGCACCCCCGGGGAAGACGAGGCCCAGCGCCGGGAACTCCAGGCTTCCGTTAAGGAAGACGCCGAATTATCCATGATCGTCGATCTGTTGCGCAATGATTTAGGCCGAGTCTGTCAGGGGCGGACGGTTGAGGTGAAGGAACACAAGCGTCTGGAGGCTTACGAAAACGTCTATCACCTGGTCTCCATCGTCACCGGTCGCCTGCGGCCGGACTGCAGTCAGGTGGATATCCTGCGGGCCACCTTTCCGGGCGGGTCCATCACCGGTTGTCCCAAGATCCGGGCCATGGAGATCATCGATGAGCTGGAGCCGGTGGTGCGCCACGTCTATTGCGGCAGTATCGGCTATCTGGGTCTGCACCGCAATTTGGACCTGAACATTGCCATCCGCACGGCCATACAGAGTGGGGAGCAGGTTCATTTCTCGGTGGGGGGTGGTATTGTGTATGATTCCGAAGAGGTGGCGGAATACGAGGAGACGCTGCACAAAGGCATGACTTTGTTCAATATTATCGGACAGATGGCTTAATCCGGATCGGCTTCGCCATAGGTCTGCTGGATGAGGGTCAGCCAATCGGCCAGCCCCAGATGGCAGGCAAAATGGTCCTCGTCTTCTAAGGGCGGGGTGCATTCATCCAGGATGTGGTCCACGGTCACCAGGCAGACCGGCCAGCCCGGGGTGGCGTGGGGCGAGGCTGTGGCTCTCAGCCGCCGGTAGACCGCAAAGGCGTCCTCTTGACAGGAGACGAGGTAGTCCTCCCCCTCATGCTGCAACCGCAGACTGTGGCCCCCGAGGCCCCAACGCCGCCACAGGTCCTGGATGAGGGCCAAAACCCGGCGTGGCGAGAGTTGCCGGAGCTCGTCAGGGCCAAGGTGCAGGAGTTGTTCGGGGCTCATATCGGTCATGGCGGGTCGGAGAGGGGAGAGGTTATTGTCCTGACAATGGCCCGAAACAGGTTTCGTAGCGGGCCCAAAACTCCTCTTGGGTAAAGGAGTGCTCCTGGGTGCCGTAAAATTCAACGGCGTAGCTGGCGCAACAGGCGCCGATCTGGGCGGCCTCCACCAGGCCTTTGCCCATGACCAGTCCTTTGATGAGTCCGGCCCGGTAGCCGTCGCCGGCGCCGGTGGGGTCAACCACCCGGCTGGGCGGCACGGCGGCGATATGACGCTCACCCTCCCGGTTGCGGACCCGGGACCCCATTTCGCCCAAGGTCGTGATGAGGACCGGACACCGGTCGAGAATGTCAGCCTGGCTCCAGCCGGTCTTGTTCAGGATCAATTCCAGTTCGTAATCGTTGGAAATGGTGATGCTGGCGCCGGTGAGCATCTCGGCCAGACGTTCGCCGGACCACATGGGAATGGATTGGCCCGGATCAAAGATATAAGGGATATTTTTTTCCCGGTATACCTGGGAGTAGATGAGCATGTCGTCTAAATTGCCGGGGGAGATGATGGCGATGGCCTGGCTGGGGTCGACACTGTCAAAGGAATAAAGAGACCGATATTTCATGGCCCCGGGGTTGAAGCCGGTGATCTGGTTATCGGATTGGTCGGTGGTGATATAGGCCCCGGCGGTAAATTCTTCGGGGATGAGGCGGATGCCGTCCAGAGGGAGCTGATGCTGCGCCAGCCATTCCCGGTAGCGGCCGAAGTCTTTGCCGGCGGTGGCCAGGATCAGCGGCCGCTCCCCCAACAGGGCCAGATTATAGGCGATGTTGCCGGCCGTGCCGCCGAACTTTTCCGTCAGGCCATTCACCATGAAACAGACGTTGAGAATATGAATTTTGTCGGGGAGGATATGGTCGGCGAACCTGCCAGGAAAATCCATGATCCGGTCATAGGCCAATGATCCGGAGATGAAGATGTTCATAGGTTGACTCCTGCACAGAAACCGGGAAACAGAGCTTGTCACCATTTTTTGGCCATTGTATCGCAAGCCTCAGGGCGGGGCAAGCCATTTTTCCGAGAGAGCGGCTGCGCTGCTGAGGTTCTAACCTGCGCCGGATCCGAGGTTTTTCAGTTTTCGGTTGCTATTTTTCCCGGCGACGGGTAATGATGTAACCATTCGGCAGGCGGATCAGCACCGTTTTCGATCAACACTATTCTCAATAATATTAAGTAGTTAAGCATGTTCAAACCTCTGCCCGGCGCCTTTTCTGCCCCCATCGGAGGTGGAGGGGGCCACGGGGCTGCCGGCGGCGGCCCGGCCGCTCCCCGGGCTGCAGTCAGAGGTTTGACAGACGGGTATGCCCATGGCTCGACTGACCCCCATGTTTTCGCGGGAGAAGCAACCTATGGCGGCGGAAGGCCGGGTGCCGCCGGCCAATCTGGAGGCGGAGCAATCCGTGTTGGGAGGGATCTTGCTCCGGTCGGAAGCGTTGGATGTCATTGCCGATGTCCTGACTCCCGAAGATTTTTATCATGAGGCCCATGCCAAGATTTACACCGCCATGTTGGAGCTGTATCGCCGCCGTGAGCCCGTTGATCTGGTGAGTGTGACGGCGTTGTTGGCCGACCGCCAACTGTTGGATGCGGTGGGTGGACCGAGCTTTTTGGCCTCGTTGGGCGACAACGTCGGCTCTGCGGCCAACATTGATTTTTGGGCCACCATCGTCCAGGAAAAATCCGTGTTACGACGGCTGATCCAGTGTTCCAACGCCATTGCGGCGGAATGTTATGAGCCCATCAGCGACGTGGCCGCCTTTCTGGATGAGGCGGAAAATCGCATCTTCACCATTGCCGAAAGCAAGATGCGCCCGGGGTTCTCGCCGCTCAAATTGTTGGTCGAAAAAGAAATTGCCCTGCTGGAACAGTTATATGGCCAGCAGATGATCACCACCGGGGTGGCCACGCATTTCCGGGATCTGGATCATTATACTGCGGGCCTGCAGAACTCTGATCTGATCATTCTGGCCGCCCGCCCCAGCATGGGTAAAACCGCCCTGGCCCTGAACCTGGCCTACAATGTGGCCTACCACGACAAGATTCCCGTGGCCATCTTTTCGCTGGAAATGTCCAAAGAGCAGTTGGTGCGGCGCCTGTTGAGCGCCATCGGCCGCATTGATGCCTCCCGGTTGCGCCGGGCCTTTTTGACCAGGGAGCAGTGGACCGGTCTCACGGCTGCGGCCGGTCAGTTGTCTGAGTGCCCCATCCTCATCGACGATACCCCGGCCATGAGCGCTCTGGAGATTCGGGCCAAATGCCGGCGGTTGAAACGGGACAAAAAGCTGGGGCTGGTCCTCATCGACTATCTGCAGCTGATGCGGGGGCGAGGCGATGTCAGCAATCGGGAGCAGGAGATTTCCGATATCTCCCGGTCCCTGAAGGCCTTGGCCAAAGAATTGGACGTGCCGGTGGTGGCCCTCTCCCAGTTAAACCGCCGGGTGGAGGAGCGACCCAACAAACGGCCGGTTTTATCTGATCTGCGGGAATCCGGGGCCATTGAACAGGATGCGGACGTTATCATCTTCATTTATCGGGACGAAGTCTACCGCAAGGATTCTCCTGATCGGGGCGTGGCCGAAATCATCATCGGCAAACAGCGCAATGGCCCCACCGGCTCCTTTAAGCTGCATTTTTCCAGTCAGTTCACCCGGTTTGACGACTTTATTGATGAACAACCTTTGGCAAGTGCCGAGTGAGGCTGTGGTCATGACCCGTTTTGCCCTGCTGTGGTTGCCGATGTTGCTCATCGCCATCGGCAACG
>CALGOE010000120.1 GCA_937958145.1 uncultured Desulfobacca sp. | reverse complement strand
GCCTTCCCGGGTCAGTCCCTTGGGAACAAAGAGACGGGCCCGGCCTTCGGGGAGCATCAAGTAAGCGGCTTGTACCGAGCCCTCGGGCGGCACCTCGGCCTTGGTGGCCGGATCAATCCATTTGAAATCGGGCACATCGTTCCTGATCCACTTGTTGGCCGCAGCGTCCCACCGCACCAGGGCTTTTTGGGGATTCCAGGGCTGGCCGTTGGCGTCCACCGAGCAGCGGTTATAAATGATGCGCCGGTTCACCGGCCAGGCAAAGGCCCAACCGGGGTAGAGGCTTAGACCGCTGGGGTCTTTTTTGTCCCGGGCCGCGGCCTTGTTATCCTTCTTGTCCGGACCGGGGTACATCCCGGAGTAGATCCAGCAGCCGCAGGCGGTGGAGCCGTCGTCCTTCAGGGCAGTGAAATTGGCCACCTGCTTGCGATCGGCCACGGTGAAGCCGTTGACCTCTTTGGCCACCAGGTGCACATCGGGATCGTCGCCGTAATTCCAATGCAGGTGGCCGATGGGCTGCGGGCAGACCGCCTTCGGGTCCTCGCGGTAGAGTTTTTTCAACTCCAGGGCCAAACGGTTCACGTACCATAGATCACTCTTGGCGTCGCCGTGGGCCTTTGCCGCCTGATAGCGCCACTGGATCCAACGGCCGCTGTTGCTGATGGAACCTTCTTTCTCTAAAGCATCCACGGCCGGAAAGAGGAAGACCTCGGTTTTGATGTCTTTGGGATTGGCACCGGGCCGCTTCCAGAAGACCGAAGTCTCCGTCTCCCAGAGATCAAAGACCGCCAGCCAATCCAGATTGGCCAAGGCTGCATAGGTGTGGTTCAGGTTGGAGGAGCCTATCGCCGGGTTCATGCCCCAGGTAATCAGCCCTTTGATATCACCATGATACATGGCTTGCATCATGGGCAGCCAGGAATAGCCGCCGCCCTCGTAGCCGGCACCGATTTTGGGCAGGTAATCATAGGCAAAGTTGTTTTCCGGGATGGCGGCATCCATCCACCAGGCCTTTAAGAGGCTGATGAAAAATTTCGGTTTATTGATCCAATAGCTGGCTTTGGGGGTCTCCTTCTCCAGGTAATCCTTCAGGGTCGGATGCTTGGCGGCACTGGGGATGGCCATGTAGCCGGGGACAATATGGAAGAGGAGGGCCATGTCCGTGGAACCCTGGACATTGCTCTCGCCCCGCATGGCATTGATGCCACCTCCCGGTATCCCCATATTGCCCAAGAGGAGCTGCAAAATGGAGTAACTCCGGATGATTTGCACGCCGGTGGAGTGCTGTGTGGCCCCCATGGCATACATGATGGTCCCCGCCTTGCCCGGCTGGCCGGTGGCACCGTAGAGCTCCGCCAGGGCCATGATCTGGTCTCTAGGGACGCCCGTTACCAGCTCGGTTAGTTCGGGCGTATAGCGGCTGAACTCCTTTTTTAATATTTGGAAAACGCAGTGAGGATGTTGCAGGGTCGGATCGGTAACCGGTTCTCCCTTGGCATCTACTTCATAATCCCAAGTGGAGAAATCATAGGCCTTCTTGCCCGGATCAAAACCGGAGAAGAGGCCTTCACTGAAAGAGAAACCGGGCTTCACCACGAAACTGGCGTTGGTGTAATGAACGACATAGTCTTTATGATACAGATTATTTGCAATGACATAATTACACAGACAATTAAATAAGGCAATGTCACTGCCAGGCCGCAGGCGCACATACATATCGGCCTTGGCGGCAGAACGGGTGAAGCGGGGGTCGGCGACAATGAGCTTGGCGCCCTTATCCAAAGCGGCGGTGACGTGTTTATAACTGATGGGATGATTTTCCGCCGGGTTGGCCCCGACAATAAAAATGCAGTCGCTATTGGCCAGGTCGTTCCAATGGTTGGTCATGGCACCCCGGCCGAAGGTGGGCCCCAACGAGGCCACCGTGGAGGAGTGTCAGAGCCGGGCCTGGTGTTCCAGATAGACAACACCCAGGGCCCGCATCAGTTTGGCGATGAGGTAACATTCTTCGTTGTTCAGGGCCGCCCCCCCGATGGAGGCAATGGCCTCGAGGCGGTTGACCGTGACGCCTTCGGGTGATTTCTCAATAAAATTGGCGTCCCGGGTGGCCTTGATGCGCTGCGCCAGGGTCTGGATGGCCCAGTCCAGGGGCTTTTCCTCCCAGCGGTCGCTCCCCGGGGCCCGGTATCTCACCTTTTGTAAACGTCGCTCATTGTTGACGATCTGAAAGACGGCCTGCCCTTTGCTGCAAAGGGAGCCTTGGTTGATGGGATGATCGGGGTCACCTTCGACGTTGATCAGCTTGCCATTACTGCTGTGGGCAATGAGGCCGCAGCCGACCCCGCAATAGGGGCAGATGGAGGTGGTGGCGGTGGCGTTTTTGATCTTGGCGGCGGGTACTTGATACGCCCAACTGGGCGATTGCCAGAGGGCCTCGGCCAGGCCCACGGAAGTCAAGCCGCCGCCCAACCCTTTGAGAAAGCTTCGGCGGGTAATGCTCATACATACTCTCCCGGTTGGATGGGTTCAGGGTTGGCGAACACTGCACAAATTCGCTTCTGCTGACGGTTACCTCCTTTCTCCGAAGAGCCGCAATATTCCTCGGTACGTAAGGGTTCTCTCACTATTTCCATTTAAAAACAGAAGGACCTAAATGTAAAGAAAAAATTGTGACCTTTGTGAAAAGTTAAATTATACCAATTAAGTGAAAAATATCATAAAGTTGTTGCTTGTCCGCCCCATCTCGCCGACGGTCTTTCTGTTGCAATATCCAACAGCAGGCTCTCCCCTGCAGCCGCCCTCAACCAATGCCAACCATCCTTATCTGAGGCCAATCTTTTTTTAACGATGATCTGACTTTTTTTAATTGTCTCCGAACTTAGGCGAAACATTTTTGGATTAAGTTGGCAAGCGGGTGGCGGCCCAACGAGGGCGCCCCAATAAGATGGAAGGGGGGGATGGATGAGAACCAAGAAGGCCAGGACGTATGGCTGTAGGGCCGGGCACCGTTCCGGCACCGGCTCAACCTGCTGATTGCTTTCCACCAAACCATACATTGAAGAGGAGCAAGAAAAATGTTGAATTTGAAGAAAACCTGCTTGGCTGGCTTCGTCGTCATGTTAGCCTTACTCATGGCTCTGCCGGCCTTCGCCGGGGGCAAGAATGTTTTTATGATGATTGCTGATGGCGCCAGTTTCGGCGCCTGGGATGCAACAGACCTCTACACCAAGGGCAGCACCACTGCGTCCCCTTATTTTGGTCCCGACTATAAGAAATATCTGATGACCACTTTTCCCTTGAACATGTCCAGTACGCCAAAGGGCGGCAATGTCCAGGAACTGAGCTACGATCCGGCCAAGGCCTGGAATGCGACCCCGAAGGCGGGGAGCTCCGGTGGCTATCCTTATTATTTTGAAGGTTATAGCTATCTGCGCCAGAACGCTGTGGATTCGGCCGCAGCCGGGACGGCCATCGCCACCGGCCAGAAGACGTATAACAACGCCATCAACTGGGGCAATGACCCCAAAGATGTGGGCGCGCCTCTCACCCCCAACATCTCGGAATTGGCCAAGGAATGCGGCAAGGCGGTGGGCTCCATCTCCTCCGTGCAATGGTCCCATGCCACGCCGGCGACCTTCAGCAATGCCCACAACATCAGCCGCAACAACTATGCGGCCATCGCCAACAACATGCTCAGCGGCAAGGTCATGGACGTCATTATGGGCGCCGGCCATCCCCAATTTAATAATGACGGCGTCCGGCAAGTGGTCAATTATTTTGACGTCAGCGATTCCCAAGCCCGATATGTAGGCGGCAAGAACACCTGGATCCAGCTGAACGAAGGCACCCATCCGGAGGGCTGGCAGCTCATCCAGACCAAACCTGATTTCGACAAGCTGGCCAACGGCACCTCGCCGTTGCTGAGCAATCCCGCCAACCTGCGGCTGGTGGGCACCGCCGAAGTGGCCACCACCCTGCAGCAGTCCCGCAGCGGCTTCGCACCCACGGACAAAGTGGGCGAAGACCCCATGAACAAGAACGTCCCCACCCTCCTGACCATGGCCAAGGGCGCGGTGAACGCCCTGGCGGCCAAGAGCCAGGCGACCAATGACCAGGGCTTCTTCCTGCACATCGAGGGCGGCGCCGTGGACTGGGCCGCGCATGGCAACCAGACCGCCCGCCTCATTGAAGAGCAGTGGGATTTCAACCAGACCGTGGACTTTGTCATCAGCTGGATCGAGGCCAACGGCGGTTGGGACAACAACCTCCTCATTATTACCACGGACCACGGCAACTCCATGCCCTTGGGTCCCGATTCCGATACCGTCTTTATGGATCGGATTGAGCTGGCCGATGTGACCGGTGTTCCCCAGGTGAAATGGCATACCAACAACCACACCAATGAACTGGTGGCTCTCTTTGCCCGGGGCGCCGGGGCCGAGATGTTCGAGGCCCTGGTGGACGGCCAGGATAATTATTTTGCCACGTATTATCCAGATTGGCTGGCTGCCGGTTTTGACGGTCGTTATATCGACAATACCGATGTCTTCACCGTCCTCAAGGCCCAGGTCTGCCCCGTGCCGGTGCCGGGTTCGGTGGTCCTCATGATCACCGGCATCATGGGCATGATCGTCATCGGCCGGCGTCGGGTGCGGGAATAACGGCTGACTAAATGCACAAAGGTAACTTCTCAGCCGACCGTTTTTAAGATTCGCTGAGGAAGTATGTTTCAGAAGGCAGGGCCAGGGACGGACCTGTCTTTTTTTATGTCAAAAAACAGTGGAAAGGAAGTCGCATGAGATGACAGGAGAAAAAGACCGGCGGCGCCGTCTCCTGGGAAGCGGCGCCGCCGGCGGCAAGGGAGCTACCGGTACGTGGGTGCCGGCGCTTGCTGCCGTTGGGGAGGCTGATAATAATCGGCCCACATGAGGGCCTGATGGGCCAGGGGCAGGCCCCGACCCTGGATCTCCGGGGGCATGCCCAGATCGGCACAGGCGCCGGAGAGCAGGGCCTTGACGGCTTCCGGCTGCTGGGCATCGCCGCTGCGAATGCTCGGATAGGCCTCCAAGATCAGGGCGGCCAAAGCGCTGATCATGGGGCAGGCC
>CALGOE010000119.1 GCA_937958145.1 uncultured Desulfobacca sp. | reverse complement strand
GCTTTAACTTCGTTAGGGAAAAGGGGTTTCTCGGGTCCGGCCAGGATCACGGCCACAGCCTCGGCCGGGACCTGAGGATTGGTCAGGAGATTGAGGTCCTGGACCTCAAAGCCTTCGTTGGCCAGAGCCTGGCGGGCCAGGGAAAAGCTGCCGGGTTCGGTGTCCTTGACCCCCCGCTCGCCATGGCCGGTGAGGAAATAGACAATTTTCGGCTTCGGATTAAGCAATTTGCGGACCGCGTCGGTGAGGTTTTCCTCGCTGGGGCTGTTGGCCAGCTGTCGCCGGCCCTGATATTCCAGGAGGACATTGCCGGGCAGCCGATACCCGGCCTGCTGGGCCTCGGCCGGATGCCGTTCCGGATCGACAATCTTGATGGTGATAAGCCGGTTCTGGTAATGATAATTATTGAGCAGTTCTTTGGCCGCCTGCCGATCCGCCTGCCCTTCGGGCAGAAAAGCGGTCATAGTCAGGGGTTCTTTGACTGCCGCCAGGATGTTCTGCGTCATCTTGCTCAGTGATTGGCTCCGATCGGCGGTGGCGTCCCAGCGCCAGGAATAGCGCTCGCCCAGCAATGCCAGGACGATTAAGATCGCCAGGACAATGACAATGGAGGCGGCAGAACCAGAGCCCAGGAGGAGTTTGCGTCGGGTCGTAACCGGAGATGTCTGGGGTATCATGGTTAACCTCGCCATTGCCGGGATTCAAGCTGCCGCTTGGTGAGAAACAGGAAGAAATAGGTAAAACCCAGGTAGTACAAGATATCCCTCGTATCCAGGACTCCCCGGCTGAAGGTGTCGAAGTGGCCCATCATGGACAGATAGCGGAACAGCCCCTGATACGCCGGCGGCCCCAATTCCTCATACCAGCCGATGATCCAGAATAACAGGAGCAGGCCAAAGGCAATGACCGCAGCAATGATCTGGTTTTCGGTCAGCGAGGAACTGAAGAGACCTAAAGCCAAAAAGGCGCCCCCCAAAAGCAGCAGGCCGAGATAACCCACGGCGATGGCCAGCCAATCCAGCGTCAGGATAAGGCCGAAGGCAATGCTATACATGACGGTTACTGCCAGCAACAGGGCGTAGAGGCCAAAGGCGGCCAGGAATTTTCCCAAGATTACCCCCCAATCAGTCAAGGGGAAGGTCAGGAGAAGTTCCATGGTGCCAGAGCGCTTTTCCTCTGCCAACAGCCGCATTGTCAGGAGAGGGACGATGAAGAGGAAGAGCACGGCCAGGTTGCCGAAAAAAGGCCGGTAGACCATCTGCAGGGGGTTGAGCATGGTGGCCAGATAGGGGTTCTGCCCGGCCTGGAAGCTGAGCACGGTATAGTAGACCAAATTGGAATAAAAGAAATACCCGGCCAACAACAGGAAGAAAAAACCGGTGAGATAGAAGATCGGGGTGGCGAAATAGATGGTAAGTTCTTTACGCCAGACTGCCAGACATCCGCTCATAGGGTAACCTTAGATTGTAATTGGGAACGTATAGGTATTTGGTTGCTCTGGTCGGGAGGGGGCGAGATCGGCCGCCGTTCCCGGGGCCTTACTGCACGGTTGGCGTCGCCACGGGCAACTCCTCTTCGGTCACCAGATTGATGAAGACGTCCTCCAGGGTGAATTCCTGAGTCTTCATTTCCAGGAGGTCCCAGCCGTTTTGGACAATGCGCCGGGCCAGTTCCGGGCGAACCTCGGTGTCCAGATCGGCCTCCAGGGTGAAGGCGCCGTTGCCTTGGCTGTGGACGCCTTTCACGCCGGGGATGGCGGCCAAAGTCTTGCTGATGTCGGCCGAGGGACCGTGGATGACCACATGGATGCGGGCATCATGGCCCAGTTGCTGGGTAAGGTTGGCCGGGGTGTCGCTGGCCACGATCTGCCCGCGGTTGATGATGATGACCCGCTGGCAGAGCTGGCTTACCTCCGGCAGGATGTGGCTGCTCAAGATGATGGTATGCTCCCCGGCCAACTGGCGGATGAGCTCCCGGATCTCAACGATTTGAGCCGGATCCAAGCCAATGGTGGGCTCATCCAAAATCAGCAGCGGCGGTCGGCCCAACAGGGCCTGGGCCAGGCCCACCCGTTGACGGAAGCCTTTGGAGAGTACGCCGATGAGGGTCTGCCGCACCGACTCCAAAGAACAGTCGGCGATAGCCCGGGCCACTTCCTGACGCCGGCGGGAGCGGTCCAACCCCTTGGCCTGGGCGGCGAAATCCAGGAACTGGCCCACCGTCAGGTCGGGATAGAGCGGGACAGTCTCGGGCAGGTAACCCAAGGACTGGCGCGCCGCCAGGGATTGGCCGACGCAGTCATAACCATTGACCGCGGCAAACCCGCCGGTAGGGGGCATATAGCCGGCTAAGATTTTCAAGGTGGTGGTCTTGCCGGCCGCATTGGGCCCCAGGAAACCGACGATCTCGCCGGCTGCCACTTCAAAATTCAGGTTTTGGATGGCCGCGAAGGAGCCATAGTATTTGGTCAAATCTTTGACAACGATCATAAACTTGGACTTTTCAAGGGGAATGAGGAAGGTTAAAATTTATTAAAATATAATATTATCATAGGCTATGTTGGGGTGCAAGGCAATCCGTCATGGATGAGAAAGTCCAGGAGTTGTATCAGCTCCTCTGGCAGCGCTTCGGTCCCCAGGGCTGGTGGCCGGGGGAGACGCCTCTGGAAGTGGCGGTGGGGGCCATTCTGACCCAAAACACCAATTGGCAGAATGTGGCCCTGGCCATTGACCGCCTGAAAGCGGCCGGCGTCCTGTCGGCCACGGCCCTGTTTGAGTTGCCGGTGACGGATCTGGCGATCCTGATCCGACCGGCCGGCTATTATAATATCAAGGCGAACCGCCTGAAAAATTTTATTGCTTACCTCATGGCGGGGTATCAGGGGTCAATGCAGCGCCTGGCGGCGGCACCGCTGGCGCGCCTTCGTCCCGAGCTTTTGGCGGTCAACGGCATCGGGCCGGAGACCGCAGACAGCATTCTCCTCTACGCCCTGGACAAACCTATTTTTGTGGTGGACGCCTACACCTACCGCATCTTTTCCCGGCATGGGCTGACGGCGGGGCCGTATTCCTATGAAGGGTTGCAGGCCCTCTGCCAGACGGCGCTGCCGGCGGATATAGGCCTTTTCCAGGAGTTTCATGCCCTGCTGGTCCGGACCGGCAAGGAATTCTGCCGCCCCCGGCCTCGCTGCCAGGCCTGTCCGGTGGCCGCCTTGAGCCAACCGCAGGTCTGAGCTCTACGAGGCAACCGGCGCTGGAGCCGGTGCTGCCAGAGAAGCACCGCCATAGAGCCGGATGGCATACTCGCCGATGAGCTGAGCCAGGCCGGCTGCGGTCACTGCCGCGGTGGGCAGGGCCAGGAGGGGGTTCCAGCCGAAGTATTCCAGGAGAAAGGGTGCGCCCACCGCGGCGCCGGTGGCCAGCACAACCTGGACCATTTCCGGCACCCGCTCCTGATCATCAATGTCCTGGCCATAGAGGAGGGCAATCTCCAGGATAAGGTAAAGGTGCATGCGGGTCAGCACGGCGGCGCCACCGGCCGCCCCCAGTCCTTGCAGGGTGGCTCCCAGACCAGGGAAAAACATGGGCAGATGCAGCAAGGCGCCGCCCAGAAAAGACAACTGGCGCTGGGAGGCAATGAGCCGCCGGGCCAACTGCTCCGGCGTCTCTCCCGGGCAACGTTCCTGCAAGAGGCCTACCACTTTGCGGATCCGGTCCTTGCGCAGGCGGAGGAAGAAATAAAAAAAGTCATCCGTTAACTGGGATTGCAATTCCTTCATGGCGGTCTCCTTGCCTCAAGGAAAGAGCTGGCCAGATTATACTAGAATTTGCCGGGCCAGCGGAAAAAAACAGACAGCCTTGGGTGGGAAAAGAATCAAGCAGTATTTATTTGGAAAGAAAATTATCCAGAAGAAATTTCGCCGATTTTTCCCCACTACCGTGTTCTTTTAGGAGAGAGGACGTCACCGGTCGTGGCTATCAGCTTTTAGGTCCCCCGGAATCAAGGTGAGAAGGAAAGAAGGGAATGAGAAATCAGCCATGGCTTCACCTCTGCCGCTTTTTGATGGCCGTTTAAGGCGACAGTCTCTTCTGGGGCTTCCCGGCTGCCGGTGCTGCTGGCGAATTTCGGGTTTCTAGAGCCTGCCGGGCACGCCATTTCCGGCGGCCAAGGGCCGCCCTATATATGATATACTTTCCGGGTGGGTCGTCGGCCCAAGAGGAATTGATACCGTTTTGTAGGACAACCGCCATGTTGCCAGTCCGCTGCTATTGCCGCCCAACGGTTCTCTACCTGGGCGTTTTGCTGGGAATCGTCGCTGCCACCCTGCCAGGCTGGTCCCAACCCCTGGCGCAGACCCCAGCCGACCTGAAGACCTACATCACCGAAGCCCTGCAGGCCAATCCCGAAATCAGGCGCCTGGCCGCCCAGAAACAGGCCTCCCAGGAGGCCATCCGGCCGGCCGGGGCCCTGGACGACCCCATGCTCACCTTCGGCTTTTTCAACCTGCCGGTGAATACCTTCTCGTTGCGGCAGGAGGACATGACCCAGAAGACCCTGGGAGTGCAGCAGAAGCTTCCCTTCCCGGGTAAGAGGCGGCTGCGCTCCGAGGTGGCGGCGGAGCAGGCCAGGGCCGATGATTTTGCCCTGCTGGATAAGCTTAATGAGGTGCGGGCCCGGGTTATCCAGGCTTATTGGGGGCTGTCCCTGGCTTCTGCCGCAGCGGCCATTACCGAGAAGAACAAACAATTCTGGGAACAGGCCATCAAAGTGGCGGAAACCCGCTATGCCACCGGCCAGGGGCTGCAGGCCGATGTCCTCCAGGCCCAAGTGGAATTGGGCAATTATCTGGACCGCCTCTTGCAGTGGCAGCAGCAGCAGGAATCGCTCAAGGCCGAACTCAACGCCCTGCGGGATAAGCCCGTAGCAGCACCCGTGCCGCCGCCGGCACCGCTGCGCCCCCAGGTGGCGACGCTGTCCGCCGACGAGATGTTGGCCCTGCTGGAGAACCGGCCCCAGATCCAGGCCCTCAAGACGCAGATTCGCAAGCAGGAAAAGGCGGTGGCCTTGGCGAAAAGGGATTATTGGCCGGATGTTACCATAGGGGTAGACTATAGTTTCCGGGAAAACAGCCCCACCATGACCCGCACGGACTTTTTCACCAGCTACGTGCAGATCAGTCTGCCGCTGTGGTTTCGCAGCAAACAGGCACCCCGGGTGCGGGAGGAACAGGCCAAGCAGGCGGCCGCCCAGAACGCGTATCAGGCAGCTTTCAATGAGTTGGCCGCAGCCGTCAAAGATCGCACCAACCGCCTGGCCCGTCTGACTCAGCAGATCCGCCTCTATGACCAGGGTATCATCCCCCAGGCACAACAGGCGGCGCAGGCCGCCCTGGCCGCCTATCAGGTGGGCGGTCTGGATTTTGCCCGCCTGGTGCAAAACACCATCGCCGGGTATGAAGCTGAATTGAAGTACCTGGAATATCTCAAACAATTTGAAGAGAATTGGGCCGCCCTGGAAATCCTTGTGGGCCAGGAAGTGCCCCGGCCAGCAGGAGGGAAATGATGCGTCTGCACCCAGTCCGGGCTCTGGTGGGCGGGCTCCTTCTCGGCCTGGCCATAGTGGCGGTGATCATTGGCGTCCTCTATTTCCAGGGTTACCGCTTCATGTATCATCCCCCGGTGGCCTCACCGGAGGCGAAGAAAAAGGTTCTCTGTTACGTGTCCCCCACCGATCCCACATATATCCGCCAGGAACCGGGCCAAGACCCGCAGGGTCAGGACCTGGTGCCGGTTTACGTTCCCGAGACTACCCCACCTCCAGCCGCCTTGGCGCCCCCAGGAGAGAGAAAGATCAAGTATTGGGTGTCGCCCATGGATCCGGGCTATGTCCGGGACAAGCCCGGCAAGGCCCCCTGCGGCATGGACCTGGTACCGGTCTATGAGGATGAGGCGGCGGCGCCGGCGGCCAACGTCATCACCGTCTCCCCCCAGACCTTGCAGACCATGGGGGTGCGGACGGCATTGGTGCAGGTGGAACCCCTGGCCCGGACCATCCGGGCGGTGAGCCGGGTGACCCTTAATGAGCGGGCCCTGGCCCAGGTGAGCACCAAGATCAACGGTTATGTGGAAAAGCTGGCGGTGCGGGCCACCGGCGACCCCATTCAGAAGGGGCAGCGGCTGCTGGAGATTTACAGCCCCGAGTTGGTTGCCAGCCAGCGGGAGTACCTCCTGGCCCGGCAGAATTGGCTGACGCTGCAGCAGAGCCCCATCGTCGAGGTCCGGGAGGGGGCCCGCCGCCTCCTGGAGGCCTCCCGACAGCGGCTGCTGTGGTGGGATATCTCAACGGCCCAGATCGAGGCCCTGGCGCGGACCGGAGCCGTCAGCCGGACCCTGACGCTGACTGCGCCGGTGACCGGCATCGTCACCAAACGGGAGGTGACCGCCGGCCAGTACGTCACTGCCGGCCAGACCCTCCTGGAAGTGGCCGACCTCAGCACCGTCTGGGTGGAGGCCGATGTCTATGAATATGAGCTGCCCTGGATCAAAGTCGGCCAACCGGCCCGCCTGACTCTGACTTATCTGCCCGGAGAAGTGTTTCCTGGGCAGGTCAATTACATTTATCCATTCCTGCAGGGGGCCACCCGGACGGCGCGGATCCGGCTGGCCTTTGCCAACCCCCGGCTGCGGCTGAAACCGGAAATGTATGGCCAGGTGGAGATCAACGTCGCCACCAGCCAGGCCACGCCAATCCTGCCGGCAGAAGCTGTGTTGGATACCGGCAGCCGCCAGCATGTCTTCCTGGCCCTGGGCGGCGGCCGCTTTGCACCCCGGGAAGTCAAACTGGGACTGCAGGGGGATTACGGCCGGGTGCAGGTTCTCTCCGGCCTGCAGGGCGGCGAAGAGGTGGTGACCTCGGCCCAGTTCCTCCTGGATTCCGAATCCCGCTTCCGGGAGGCGGTGGCCCGGATGCTCGGCCCCGGCGACAAAGGGGCACCACCCAAAGAACCGGCTCCGGCCATGCCGCCGGGGCACCAGCATCATTAGGGGCCAGGGGCCAGGGAAGAGGGAAAAGGGAAGAGTGATCAGCTGTTCATGGCAATATGTTAGTAGCGCCGACCTCCAGGTCGGCAGCGCCTCGAGTCAGGGATTAGCTCTTATAGGGCGGCCTGTGGCCGCCATTGATTCTAACCACTAACCACTAACCACTGGCCACTATCCACTACCCATGATTGCTCGACTGATAGAACAATCCTTCCGCCATCGCGTCCTGGTCCTGATGGTCTGGCTGCTCATCGCCGCCTGGGGATTTTACGCCATGTATAACCTGCCGGTGGATGCCATCCCCGATCTTTCCGATGTGCAGGTGATCGTGGCCACCGATTTTCCCGGCCAGGCCCCCCAGGTGGTGGAGGATCAGGTCACCTATCCCCTGGCCACGGCCATGCTCTCGGTCCCTTATGCCAAGGTGGTGCGGGGCTACTCCATGTTCGGGCTGTCCCTGGTCTACGTCATCTTTGAGGACGGCACCGACATCTATTGGGCCCGGTCCCGGGTTTTGGAGTATCTGAATTTCGCCCGGGGTAAACTGCCGGCTGAGGTGACGCCGGTCCTGGGTCCGGATGCCACCGGGGTGGGCTGGGTCTTCCAGTATGTCCTGGAAGACCCCACCGGCCACCATGACCTGGCGGAGCTGCGCAGCATCCAGGACTGGTACCTGCGCTACCAGCTGCAGACGGTGCCCGGGGTGGCCGAGGTCGCCTCCCTCGGCGGTTTTGTCAAGAACTACCAGGTGGTGGTGGACCCCAACAAACTGGCGGCCTACAACGTGGCCCTGGGCCAGGTGAAGATGGCCATCCAACGGTCCAACCAGGATGTGGGCGGCCGGGTCATCGAACGGGCCGAGACCGAGTTTATGGTGCGGGGGCTGGGCTATATCAAAAATACGACTGATATTGAGAACATTGCGGTAGCCGTGGATCCCCGGGGTACCCCCATCCTGGTGCGGGATGTGGCCACCGTCCGGCTGGGCGCCGAGATGCGCCGGGGGCTGGCGGACGGCGACGGCCAGGGTGAAGTGGTGGGCGGCATCGTGGTCATGCGGTTTGGCGAGAACGCCCTGCAGGTGATCGAAGCGGTTAAAAAGAAGCTGGAGGAGCTCAAACCCGGCCTGCCGGCCGGCGTCCGGATCATCACGGCCTACGACCGCTCCGGCCTCATCGAACGGGCCATTGACACCCTGAAACAGGCGATTCTCGAGGAAATCGCCATCGTGGCGGGTATCACCATCATCTTTCTCCTGCACCTGCGCAGCGCCCTCGCAGCCATCATCGCCCTGCCCCTGGGGGTGCTGGTCTCTTTTATCCTGCAGTTCCAGTTCAATATCAATGCCAATATCCTCAGTCTGGCGGGCCTGGCCATTGCCATCGGCGACATGGTGGATGCCTCGGTGGTCATGGTGGAGGACGCCCACAAGAAGCTGGAGGAGGCGCCGGCCGACGCCGACCGCACGCCCATCGTCCTGGATGCGGCCAAAGAGGTCGGCCCCTCCCTGTTCTTTTCGCTGCTGGTGCTGGCCGTGTCGTTCCTGCCCATTTTTGCCCTGGAAGGCGAGAGCGGCCGCCTGTTTAAACCTCTGGCCTACACCAAGACCTTTGCCATGGCCGGGGCCGCCTTTCTGGCCGTGACCCTGATCCCTATCCTCATGGTCTTTCTCATCCGGGGCCGGATACCCCGGGAAGAGCGCAATCCCGTCAGCCGGGCGGCCATGGCCCTGTATCGCCCGGTCTTGCTGCTGGTCACCCGCTTCCCCAAAACCGTCATTACCCTGGCCTTGCTCATTCTCCTGGCCACCGCTTACCCTCTCCTGCAGTTAGGCTCCGAGTTCATGCCGCCCCTGGATGAAGGGGATCTGCTCTACATGCCCACGACCATGCCCGGTATCTCCATTACCAGGGCCAAGGAGCTGCTGCAGCAGACGGACCGCATTATCCGGACCTTTCCGGAGGTGGAGTATGTTTTCGGCAAGGTGGGGCGGGCCGAGACGGCCACGGACCCGGCGCCCCTGAGCATGATCGAGACCACCATCAAACTCAAAGACCGCAGCCAATGGCGGCCGGGGTACACCACGGAGCGGTTGATCCGGGAGCTGGACCAGGCCGTCAAGATCCCGGGGTTAGCTAACTCCTGGGGCTACCCCATCAAGATTCGCATTGATATGCTTTCCACCGGCTTTAAGACGCCGGTGGGCCTGAAATTCCTGGGGCCGGACCTGGAGGTGTTGAACCGGCTGGCCGGCGAGGCCGAGGCCATCCTGAAGGAGGTGCCCCACACGGCCAGCGCCTTTGCGGAGCGGACCCTGGGCGGCTACTATGTAGATTTTGACATCAACCGCCGGGAGGCGGCCCGCTATGGCCTGACGGTGGGCGATATCCAGGAGGTCATTGCCCTGGCCTTGGGCGGGGAGACCATCACCACCACCGTGGAGGGCCTGGCCCGTTATCCCGTCAACCTGCGCTACTTCCAGGATTACCGCCAGGACCTGCCGGCGTTGCAGCGCATTCTCATTCCCACGCCCGGCGGCGCCCAGATCCCCATGGCCCAGGTGGCCGACATCAAGGTGCGCCAGGGGCCGCCCATGATCCGGAGCGAAGACGCCCGCCCCACAGCCTGGGTTTATGTGGACATTGCCGGCATTGATGTGGGCACCTATGTGCGGCAGGCCAAAGAGGCCATCGCCGCCCGCCTGACCCTGCCGCCGGGCTATACCCTGATCTGGAGCGGCCAGTATGAATACATGGAGCGGGCCCGGCAGAAGCTGCAGGTCATCGTCCCCATCACCATCGGTTTCATCGGCCTCCTCATGTATCTGGCCACCGGCTCCCTGGCCAAGGTGGCCATCATCGTCCTGTCCCTGCCTTTCTCCGTGGTGGGCGGCATCTGGCTGGTCTATTTTTTGGGCTACAATATCAGCTTGGGCGTGGTGGTGGGCATCATCGCCCTGTTGGGCCTGGACGCAGAAACGGGCGTCATTATGCTCCTGTATCAAGATTTGGTATATAACCGTTACAAAAAAGAAGGCCGCCTGCGCACCCGGGAGGACCTCCTGGCCGCGGTGCGGGAGGGCGCCCTGATGCGGCTGCGGCCCAAGCTGATGACGGTCCTGGCCAATATGGTGGGGCTGCTGCCGGTCATGTGGGCCGTGGGCACCGGCGCCGAGGTGGCCAAACGGGTGGCCGCCCCCATGGTGGGGGGCGTGACGACCTCCTTTATGCTGGAGTTGTTCGTCTATCCGGCTATTTACTTCCTCTGGAAGTGGCACAGTGAGGTGAAAAGCCAGAGGTTCAAGCCGGCGGCCCCGGCAGACGATTAGGGATCGGGAGGCTGCTTGGCGGCAGAGAGCTGGACCGCAATGCCAGTCACGGTGTTTGGCCAAGGCCAGTGCCGGGGTTTAAGA
>CALGOE010000118.1 GCA_937958145.1 uncultured Desulfobacca sp. | reverse complement strand
GGCAGGGGCCCTCGGCCCCTGGCCCCCTCCCCTATAACCACATGTTCAACAACCTGCTAAGCGGCTGAGGGAGGCG
The DNA here is from genome assembly GCA_937958145.1 of uncultured Desulfobacca sp. Classification (GTDB taxonomy): domain Bacteria; phylum Desulfobacterota; class Desulfobaccia; order Desulfobaccales; family Desulfobaccaceae; genus Desulfobacca. The sequence goes on along the minus strand of CALGOE010000118.1, from coordinate 8,772 downwards.
CCAGGAGAGTCAAAACCGCCCCGGTTTTAAGGCTGCTGCCGTCGTGGCTGCTGGGAAAGGTAGGGTAGGGGAGTGGGGCCATTGCTGGCCCACGCCCCTGAAGGCTAACGCAGGCGCCGGTTTTCCCCCACTCGCACCGTCACCCGGCTGGCATCGAAATATTCCATCAGGGGAATGGCAAACTTGCGGCTGGTCTGGGTTAGATCCTTGAATTGGGGTACCGAGATTTCAGTGTGTTCCTTGAGATAGGCCACCAATTTCTCCTGCAGCGCCGCCATGGTGGCCTGATGGAAGAGAAGGTCTTCCTTCACCTTGACCAACCGGCCCTGGCTGATGAGGAGCTTGAGGAGTTCCTGGAGGCGGCTGCCGCTGGTGCGTAGGGCCGCTTCCACTTCTTTCAGGGTGGGGGGCGTGAGGCCGCCTTTTTGATATAGAGCCTCTACTTTTTGGGCCAGCTCTTCCTGCTCCTCCTTTAAGACCACTTTATGGCTGGCCAGGCGCACCAGTTCTTTCTCCACCACCACCCGGCCCTGCCGTTCCAGATCCTGGAGCAGGTAGTTGAAGAGCCTGACTTCCAATGCCTCGGGCAGGCGCCGCCGCAACTCCTCTTTGGAAATCCCCAGTTTCAGGGGTTGACTCCGGTGGAAGTCCTGTAAAAATGCGGTCGCCGTGTCTTGCAGGTCTTTGATGACGGCTCCGAGGGCGTAGCGGTTATTCTCCGGATCGTAGAGGATGGCATGCTGCTTCTGCACCAGGCTGCTCAGCAGTGGTTCGACTTCCTGGTCATTCAGGGCCGACAGTTGGACCAACTCCAGCCGGGAGAGGCCGGCCGCCGCCGCCTCCCGGAGGAAAAAGCTGAGCCGCTCGGCCTCGGTACAGGTTTCGAGGGATTGCAGCCCCTGAATGATGTCTTGTTGGTGTCGCCGGTGTTTGGGGGGATGAATGTGGAGAAAGTGGCCGCCGCCGATGGTGAGGGCCGGAGAGACCTGGCGGATCACAAAGCGGTCAAAGGGCTTCACGGCCAGGGGGGCTGACAGGAGAAATTGCACCAAGCCGCTCTGACCCGGGGGCAACTCATCCTGATCCAGGAGGACGGCGACGGCCACCTGTTCACTGGTGCCGGTGTGCAGCCGCACCTCCCGCCGGTTCTTCAGGGGCCGCCCGGCGCCGGGTAGGATCTCCAAGCGGGCATCCAGACGCAGGGTGGAAAGTAAGGCGCCAGGCGTGGCCACCACCATGCCCCGCTCCAGTTCCACCCGATCTACCCCCTGCAAGTTGATGGCGGTGCGGGAGCCGGCCAGGGCCTCCTCCACATTTTCATCATGCACCTGGATGTTGCGCACCCGGGCCTTGAACTGGTACGGATAGATCTCCACCTGGTCCCCCACCCGCAACCGTCCGGAGATGGCCGTGCCGGTTACCACCGTGCCAAACCCTTTAATGGTAAAGACCCGGTCGATGGGCAGGCGGAAGATGCCGGAGACGGGCTTGGGTTGGATGGCGGCGCAGAGATCGGTCAAGACGGCCAGCAACTCGGCCCGGCCCTGGCCGGTGACCGCAGAAAAACGGACAATGGGCGCCCCTTCCAGGAACGTCCCGGCCAGAAACAGGCGCACATCTTCTTCCACCAGTTCCAGCCAGTCCTCTTCCACTAAATCCACTTTGGTCAGGACCACCAGGCCCCGTTTCACCCTCAGGAGTTGACAGATCTCCATATGCTCCCGGGTCTGGGGCATGACCCCTTCATCGGCGGCGATGATCAGGGCCACCAGGTCCATGCCGCTGGCCCCGGCCAACATGTGGCGGACAAAGCGCTCGTGCCCCGGCACATCGACGATGCCCAACCGCTGGCCGGAGGGCAGAGTCAGGGAGGCGAAGCCCAGTTCAATGGTGATGCCCCGGGCCTTTTCCTCTTTCAGCCGGTCGGTGTCAATGCCGGTCAGGGCTTTGATCAGGGAGGTCTTGCCGTGGTCAATATGGCCGGCGGTGCCTAAAATGATGGGATGCATGGACTGCTGCGGTTCGGTCATGGGAGTTTCGAGTTTCGAGTTTTGAGTTCCGAGTTTCGAGTTTTGGGTTTTGGGTTTCGAGTTTCGAGTTCCGAGTTCCGAGTTTCGAGTTTCGAGTTTTGAGTTTTGGGTTTTGGGTTTTGGGTTTCGAGTTCCGAGTTTTGAGTTTTGGGTTTTGGGTTAGAGTTTGGAAAAAACCAGATTTTATGATTACCGCAAAATTCTCACCGCTTGGCCATCACACCATCTCTTAGCGGTCATCCTCCAGCAGCCGGGTTTTCTTTTTCAAAAACCTGACTGTCAGGTAAAAAAACAGGCTGATGAAGAATATGGCAAGCCAGAGGGGATCGAGATCCACGGTCCGCTGCAGCCATAAACGGGAGAGGACATGGAGGCCGAAAAAAATGCTGATCATGGCAAAGAACGAAGCATATTCCCGTTTCAGGGCGCTGCGCCAGGAAAATTGCAACGCCGGGGCCTGCCAGCGGCTCAGGCGGGGGATGAACAAGGGCGTCTGCTCGGCCCAGATCGTAAAGGCCTGGCCAAATTTCTGCCGCAAAAAGGCCTCCTCAGCATACATGATCTTTTCATAATAGAGCCAAAAAACCAGGATCACAATGGCGGACAACCACCAGACCGCCGGAAAGAGGGCAATGCCCAACCACATGAGAAAGTTGCCCAGATACAGGGGATGGCGGACTACCGAATAGATGCCGGAGGTGTTTAAAACCATTGCCACTTGCTCTTTGGTATTGCGACCGGATGTGCCCCGGGGCACAAACCCCACGGTCAGGACCCGGACGGCCAACCCCAGGAAGGAGACCGCCAGACAGAACAAGCCCCAGGCGTTGCCGGGAGGCGTCGGGTTGCTGATCTTGGCCAGGTCAGCGAAGGCCAGGAGAAAGACGCTGATGAGCAGCAAGGGGAGGTAGCTCCGCCAGCGAAAGAGCCAATTGCCCAGCTTTTCCAGTTCATCGGTCAAAGCCATGAATGCGCCTGTGCCTCAGTTAATCGCCGGGTAGGGGGGGCCGGGATATTTGGGCCCGGCACATTCCCCCCGGCAGCCGAACAGTTAATAGATGATGGCATATTTTTCCCAATGGAAATTGGGGTTGTTCACGATGACAATCTGGCGCTGGTGCGTCTTTTCCAAATTTTCCAGGAAGGCGCTGCCCAGCTCAAGCAAAACATTGGCCAGTTCCGGGTGGACTTCGACGGTAACCTGTTCGCCTCCCAGGTTGGGCAGGGTGGCGGTCAACTCCCGGAGAATATCAAAGGCCACCGACGTCCGGGAGCGGATAAAGCCCTTCTGCTCGCAATAGGGGCAGGGTTCGGTGAGCATATGATGCAGGCTCTCCCGGGAGCGTTGCCGCGTCATTTCCACCAATCCCAGCTCAGACATCTTCAGGATGCTGGTCTTGGCCCGATCTTTTTTGACAGCCTCTTTCAGGGCATTGTAAACCTTGTCCCGATTGGCCTCTTTTTCCATATCGATAAAATCAATGACAATAAGGCCGCCGATGTTGCGGAGGCGCAATTGATAGGCGATCTCCTTGACCGCCTCCAGATTGGTTTTCAGGATGGTCTCTTCCAGATTATGTTTGCCCACATAGCGGCCGGTATTGACGTCGATAACCACCAGGGCCTCGGTGGGCTCGATGATGATATAGCCCCCGGATTTCAGCCAGACCTTCTTGCCCAGCGCCCGCTGCAGCTCGATTTCGATATCATAATAGTCAAATAACGGCTCCGGGCCCTGGTAGAGCTCCAGATTCATCTTCATCCAGGGTTGGAAGGATTCCACAAAACTGAGGATTTTGGCGTGGGTGTCCACATCATCGACGATGAGCCGGTCCACCTCTTTGGTGAAGAGATCCCGCACCACCCGCAGGACGATGTCCAGTTCCCGGTGCAGCAGGGAAGGGGTAGGGGCCGTCTCCTTCTTCCGGAGGATGTTTTTCCAGATCTGGAGGAGAAATTCCAATTCATCCTGAAGCTTGTCCACCTGGACCCCTTCGCTGGCAGTCCGGGCGATGAGGCCGCAATCCGGCGGTTTTATGGTCGCCAGGGCCTCTTTCAGGCGCTGGCGTTCCCCTTCGTCGGCGATGCGCCGGGAGACGCCGACGTGATTCACGGTGGGCATGAGCACCAGATTGCGTCCCGGCAGGGTGATGTGGGAGGTGAGCCGGGCCCCTTTGCCGGACAGGGGCGGCTTGGCCACTTGCACCAGGACCTCCTGGCCTTCCTGGAGAATGTCCTCGATGGGAACGCTGTGGGAGCAGACGCAGGGTGCCGCCAGGGGCAGATGATTGCTGCCGTTGTCGTCCTTGCGCCACTCCGTATAAAAATCCTCGTAATGGTCAACGACATCGGCCACATAGAGAAAAGCCGAGCGCTCCAGCCCCACGTCGACAAAGGCCGCCCCCATGCCGGGCAGGACTTTAATCACCCTCCCCTTGTAGATATTGCCAATGAGGGAGCTCTCGGCCTCCCGTTCGATATAGAGCTCCACCACATTGCCATTTTCCACCAGGGCGACGCGGCTCTCAAAAGGGGAGACGTTGATGATTAATTCATTGGCCATGGGAGACAGTTCCTGGCATCAATCATTGGCAACTTGGGCGGCGTTTGGCGTTTTCATGATCTCAAGCTGCCTGGCGCTCGTTGCCGGCAGGTGAAAGACCGCTGCCAGCAAATCATGAATTTTTATATTATCCCTCTCTCGGGGCCGAATCACAAGGTCCAGGTGGCGGGAATGATGGTAGTGGATGGCGGCCACCAGTGGCCTGATATCAATCCGTTTGGTCTGATTGGGTTTTTTGCGCAGGGCATAAAATTCCCGGCACTCCAAAAAAGCAGCAATTTTTTCCGGGTCAAACACCGGAGTGGGACTCTTTACCGTAAAATATTGCCAGAGAGCTGGAGGCCTGCCATTGCGCGCAGTTATGGCTTCAACGTGAAACACCGCCAGCCCCGGTGACAATACCTGATTCAGTCGGTCTTGAATTTCTGGCGGCGCCACCGGTTGGGTCAACTCAATATCCACCGTTTCGCTGCAACTTGCAACCCCCACCGGCAGGGCGCCATGAAATGAAACCCGGGGCAGGGGATGGAAGCCCTGACTGAAATGCAGCGGCAGGCCCGAGCGGCGCAGGCTCCGGTAAAAAACCTGCATAAACTCCAGATGACTGAGCCACTTGGCCTCATCCTGTTTGGCATAGTGCAGGCGGTAGCGGTGGACCTTGGGCGCCGCTGCTGCCGGCGGCGCTGCCGGCCAGTCTGGCGCGGCCGCCTCCTGGCAAAGCTGGGGTTGGATGGTTTGCCAATCGCAGACGCCGCAGTCCTGACACTCACCGGAGCGGCAGTCCGCGGTCTGCACTCCCTCCCGGGCCCGCTGCCGCTCGGCTTGGAGGTAGGCCCGACGTACGCCCATGTCAATGTGGTCCCAGGGCAGGATTTCTTCTTCCCGGCGTTGCCGCAGATACTCTTCGGCCACAAGGCCATGCTCCGCCAGGGCTTTTTCCCACAGATCCAGACGGCAATGTTCCGTCCAGGCATCAAAGCGACAGCCCAGGCGTTGCGCCGTGTGGATCACCGCGGCCAGGCGGCGGTCGCCCCGGGACAGGATCCCCTCCAGCCAACTCTGGCTGCTGGGGTTCCATTTGATTTCGATATGTTTGTGTCGGAGCAGTTCTTTGCAGAAGTGCAGCCGCTCCTGGCTCTCCCGGCGGGACAGCTGCCGGTCCCACTGGAAGGGTGTATGGGGTTTGGGGATAAAGGTATTGATACTGACATGAAGACGGGCCTGGCGCGATACTTCCCGTGCCGTGGTCAGGGCCTGGCGGCAGAGAGCGGCCATGGCCTCCAGATCGGCCTGTTCTTCCCCGGGCAGGCCGATCATAAAATACATTTTGAGAACCTGCCAGCCGGCTGCAAAGGCCCGTCGTACCGTGGCCAGGATTTCCTCTGTAGTCAGATTTTTGTTGATGACCCGTCGGAGCCGGTCGCTGCCGGCCTCCGGCGCAATGGTAAAGCCGGTTTTCCGCACCCGCTTGATCTGCGCCATAAGATCGGCCTGCAGGGTATCGGCCCGCATGGACGGGAAGGACAGGGCAATGCGGCCAGGGCTTAAGCGATCCATCAAGGTGCTCAGGAGGGCTGGCAGGCAGCTGTAATCCCCGGTGCTCAGAGAGAGGAGGGAGACTTCTTCAAAGCCGCTGGCCGCCAGGGCCGCCTCGGTCCAGGCCAGGATGGTTTTGGCATCCCGCTCCCGCACCGGCCGGTAGATCATCCCGGCCTGACAGAAGCGACAGCCGCGGCTACACCCCCGGGCAATCTCCACGTTTAAGCGGTCATGGACAATCTGCACCTGGGGGACCAGGGGGCGGGGCGGGCGCTCGGCCCGGTTGAGATCGGTCAGCAGCCGCCGGCGGACCCGGTCTTTGGACCCCAAAGCCCGCATCTCCCGCAGCCTGCCGTCGGCATCCTAAACAGGCTCAAACAGGGCTGGCACATAAACCCCCTCGATGGCCGCCAGGGCGGCGTGGAGTGCGGACCGGCTGCGCCCGGATTGCCGCCACCAGCGCACTTGCTCGGCCAACTCCACGATGGCCTCTTCGCCATCGCCCACCAGCATGGCATCAAAGAAGGGGGCCATGGGCTCAGGATTGCTGCAGACTGGCCCGCCGGCAATGACCACGGGTTCCTCCTGGCGCCGGGCCGCCGCCCATGGGGTGATGCCGCCCAACTCCAGCATGGTCAGGACATTGGTATAGCTCAACTCGTACTGGAGGCTGACGCCCACGAAAGCAAATGCAGCCAGGGGTGTGCCCGACTCCAGACTGGTCAGGGGCAGACCCTGTTGGCGCAGGAACTTTTCCAGATCCGGGGCCGGGGCATAAGCCCGTTCGGCCCAGATGTCATCCCGGAGGTTGAGGATCTGGTAGAGCAGCTCCAACCCCAGATGCGACATGCCGATTTCATAGAGATCTGGAAAGAGGAAAACGGCCCGGAGACTGACCTGATGCGGGTCTTTATGAACGGCGTGGTATTCTGTGCCTAAATACCTGCCGGGTTTCTGGACAAACGGTAAGAAAGGGGGCAACGGGGATATAAGTTTTCTCCTCCCGGTGAAAAAGATAAAGCGTGCGGCTTGCCTTCCGGCCGTCGACGCAGGAGTCGCTGTGCCGTTGTCAAGGCAAGACTCGAGGGCTCGGCAATGCTGCCGTGTTGGTTAGGGCCGCTGCCCCTGGGCGGCGACGCGCAGGGCCTCCTGAAAATCCAAGGTCCCGGCATACAGAGCCTTGCCGGTGATGACGCCGATGACGCCGTCTTGGGCCAGGGGCAGGAGATTGGTAATATCGGCAAGGTTGCTGACGCCGCCCGAGGCGATGACCGGGATGGGGACGCTTCGGGCCAACCGTTGCGTTGCGGCAATGTTGGGGCCGGTCTGCATGCCATCCCGGTGAATATCGGTATAAATAAAGACCGCCGGCTGCAGAGGTGCCAGGGCCTGGGCCACCGCCACCGCCTCCTGGCCGCTGCTTTCCACCCAGCCCTCAGCGGCCAGGATGCCGTCCCGGGCATCCAGGGCAATGGCGATCCGGCCGGGGAAGCGTTGCAGGGCCTGTTCGGTGAGCTGCCGGTCCTTCAGGACCGCGGTCCCCAGGATCAGGCGATCGACCCCCATGTCCACATACAGCTCGATATGGTCCAGGGTCCGGAGCCCCCCGCCCAACTGCATGGGGATGGTCAGACGCTCCCGGATCCTGGCAATGGCCTTGACGTTGACGGGTTTCTTGTTGAAAGCGCCGTCTAAATCCACCACATGGAGCCAGGCCGCGCCGGCCTCCTGCCACCGCTGCGCCATCTCGGCGGGGTCTTCCCCATAGACCGTCGCCTGATCTTTCAAACCCTGGCGCAGGCGGACACATTTGCCTTCCTGGATATCAACGGCCGGAATAATCAGCATAGAGTACCTTAACGGGCCCTTGGGCCAATCTTTCTGGGCCGGCCGGGGCGGCGCCCCAGAAACAGCAGAATGGCCGGTTTATATTGGTTTATTGGAAATGACCGCAAAAACAGAGACTCGCCGCTTGCGGCGGCCGCTATCTTTGCGCTGCTTATTAGTATACCACCCGGAACCCCACTTGGTCACCGATAAACGGTTCGTACGCCACATCGACTTTGTGGACCACGGCATAGGGCGGTCCCTGGTGGCACCACAAGAGCATCTGGGCCACGGCGTTTTTATTGCCTTCAAACAGGGCCTCCACGTCGCCGTTGGGCAGGTTGCGGACCCAACCGTTAATCCCCAACCGGTTGGCTTCATCCCGGGTGGAGGCCCGGAAGAAGACGCCCTGGACCCGCCCGGAAATGATCACATGGGCGCGTCGTTTCTCCTCGATCATGCCTTTCTCCCCAATAATTGTTCAAACTCCGCTTCGTCCAGGATCGTCAGTCCCAGTTCCCGGGCCTTGGCATATTTACTGCCCGGTTCTTCTCCCACCACCACGTAGTCGGTGCGGGCCGAGACGGAGCTGGCCACTTTTCCCCCCAGAGCCGTGACCAGGGCCTTGGCTTCGTCCCGGGAAAATTTTTTTAAGCCGCCGGTGAAGACAAAGGTCTTGCCTGCCAACGGCGCCGTCTGCGGCCGGGCCGGGACTTGCGGCCGCACCCCGACTTCGGCCAATTTCCGGAGGAGAGCCTGGGTCTTCTCACTCTGAAAATATTCCCGGATACTGCTGGCGACCTGGGGGCCGAT
>CALGOE010000117.1 GCA_937958145.1 uncultured Desulfobacca sp. | reverse complement strand
GGCAGATGTCCTGGGGGTGTTAGCCGCTCACCTCACCATCGGCGAAACCTATTTTTTCCGGGATAAAGGCATGTTCACGGCCTTGGCCAACAACATCCTGCCGCCCCTCCTGGCAGCCCGGCGCGCCGGCGACCGACGCCTCCGCCTCTGGAGTGCCGGTTGTGCCAGCGGCGAGGAGGCTTATTCCCTAGCCATCACCGTGCATCAGGCCATTCCGGATTGGCAGAACTGGCAGATCCTGCTGCTGGCCACTGATATCAATCCCAGGGCCTTGGCCAAAGCCCGGCAAGGCATATACTCCCGGTGGTCTTTCCGGGGTGTTCCGGATCATATTCTGGCGGCCTATTTTACGCCTCTTGGCGGCGACCGATGGGAAGTCAAACCCTGGATGAAACAGATGGTCACCTTTTCCCCCTTGAACCTGGCCCAGGACCCGTTCCCGGCAGCCAGCACCAACACTTGTGATCTTGATATTATTTTTTGCCGCCATGTCCTGATGTATCTTGCCCCTGAGATAACGGGCCGGATCCTGAAAAACTTTGCCGCGGCGCTTCGGGAAGGCGGTTGGCTGCTGGTCAGCCCGGCAGAGTGCAGTCTGATCCAAGCAGACTGTTTCAAATCCTGCGCCCAACCCACGGCCATTCCTTTCCAGAAAATTTCCTCGACAAAGGCGCCAAGCCCGATCAAGCCGTTGACTCCGGCCCCGATCGTCGCCAGCACTCTGACCAGGGCCCCCCAGCCCTGCCAGCACAACCCGGATCAGTCTGAGTCACAAAATCTGCCATTGGCAGATCAGCTTCACGGCCGCAACGGTATCCAGGGTCAGGCTCCGGCCCGGAGCACTGTTTCCAAGCTGTCGGCACCCCCGCTGTTGGCCGTGCCAACCGGGGTCATCGTCGAGGATCGCGAACCTGAACCGGCCCATGAGCAGCAATTGCCCAATGAGATCGACAATGCCGCCGCCATGGCCGCCCTAGCCAGGCATTATGCCAACCTTGGGCGGCTGGAAGAGGCCAATCTTTGGGGGGCGCGGGCCATCGGCCAGGATTGTTTAAATCCACATTATTATTATCTGCAGGCTTCCATCCTATTGGAACAGAACCGGCCGGAGGAAGCCTCCCGACTGCTTAAGCAGGCCCTCTTTTTACAGAACGATTTTGTCCTGGCCCATTTCTCCCTGGGCCGGTTGGCCCTGGAACAGCAGCGGTTGGCGGAGGCCATCCGGCACTTTAACAATACCTTGTCGATTTTAAATAATTTTCCCGAAGAAGAACCGGTACCGGCGGCTGACGGCCTCACGATGGGGGCCCTGCGCCAAATGGTCCTCAACATCAAAAACCGTTTGGCTGCCGAGCCCAGCCCCGAGACTCAACCCTGGAGGCAACAGAATCGTTCTGTCTAAGCATTAATATGTTGGTTCGAGAGGTAGCAGTATGAATAAGAGCCCGGCATTGCTCACGGCCGGACAAGACCTGATCCACGGACAGGAGAGTCAGGCAGCGCTTTCTTTGGCCTCTTTTTTGCCAAACCGCGCCGGCCTGCTGGAGATCTCGCCGCCGCTCGCCGATGCCACCGATGACACGGCTATTCTCAGGGAGCGGGCCCGCCTTCTGGCGCAAGAACCCCCTGCCGCCACCACCGCTCAGACCCTCATGGTGGTGGAATTTACCCTGGGGCCGGAACACTATGGAGTTGACTCCACGTTGGTCCGGGAGGTTTACCCTCTGAGAGATCTGACCCCTTTGCCGGGCACGCCGCCATTTATCCTGGGGCTGATGAATGTCCGCGGTCAGATTCTCTCCATTACCGATCTGTGCACCCTCTTCAGCCTGCCGGCCGGTGGCCTCAGGAATGCCAATCGGGTCATCATCCTGAAGAATCCCGTGCGGGAATTCGCCATTCTGGTGGATGCCATTATCGGCATGCGCATCATTCCCCTGACCGACCTGCAGGAAGACCTGCCAACCCTGACAGGCATGGCCGGGGAATTCATCAAGGGCATCACACCGGACCGTCTGGCAGTCCTGGACGGTGAGAAACTTCTGACTGATAACCGCCTGGTGGTGAACGGCGACCTGACTTGAGGTGAAGGGCTATGGGTATGAAAGTGGGAATCAAGATCGGCGGCGGCTATCTCCTGGCCGCAATCATGTTAGTTATCATCGGCGGCATTTGCTATGCCACCATCACCAACCTGATCAATTGTATGAAAGCAGTGGAGAATTCTCACGAGATGCTCTCGGAGCTCCATGATGTGCACGCCTCCTTTTTTGAAATGAACCTGAGCGGTCGCCAGTTTCTCCTTACTGGGGAGGAAGGCTACCTGGATACCTTAAAAAGGGCCCGGACCGAATTGGGGCAGAAACTGAACCAAATCCGGAAAATGACAAACAATCCGCTTATCCATGACAAACTCACCACATCGGCCACGCTCATTGCCGATGCTGCCAGGGACTTGGACAATGCCATTGATCTCCGCCGTCTGAAAGGCATGGAGGCGGCTATCCAGGCCCTGCGCCTCTCCCGCACCCACCAGGTCTTGGGGGAAATTACCAAGCTGCATGACGGGATGGAAGCAGAAGAGGTGAAATACCTTCAGGAAAAAGAGCAGGAGGCCACCCGTCGAGCTGCTGCCGCCATCAATACCATTCTTTGGGGCATTCCCACCATTGTCATCTTCTTGGGAATTTTAGGATTTGTGATCACCCGGCATATTGCCAGACCTCTGGCGGCCATGTCTCAGGCGGCGGCTAGTCTGGCCGAAGGAGATGTTTCCCTGGATTTCAGTGCCTACCAACGGCGGGATGAAGTGGGGCAGTTGGCCCAGAACTTCGATCGCATGATCCATTATCAGAAAGAGATGGCCGAGATCGCCCAGAACATTGCCCAAGGGAACTTGGCGGTCGCCTTTAAACCCCGCTCTGCCAAGGACCTGCTGGGTCAGTCCATGGCCACGATGATTGCCAACACCCGGCAGCACCTGGAAGGAATCACCGCCGGCATCGGCGCCTTGACTGCGGCGGCCAGCGAGATCATGGCCACGGCTACCCAGATTGCCTCCGGGGCGACGCAGACGGCTTCGGCGGTCAGTGAAACAACCGCCACCATCGAGGAGTTGCGCCAGACCATCCACCTTTCCAGTCAAAAGGCCAGGGAGGTCTCAGAGTACGCCAATCAAACCGCCAGTGTGTCGCTGGACGGCAAAAAGGCCGTGGAGACCACCATCAACGGCATGAACCGGATCAGGGCTCAGATGGATTCCATTGCCGAGAGCATCGTCAAACTGAGTGAACAGAACCAAGCCATCGGCGCCATCATCACGGCCGTCAACGACATGGCCGACCAGTCCAATCTCCTGGCAGTGAATGCCTCCATCGAGGCGGCCAAAGCCGGGGAACAGGGGAAAGGCTTTGCCGTTGTCGCCCAGGAAGTCCGCAATCTGGCAGAGCAATCCAAACAGGCCACCGCTCAGGTCCGCCTTATCCTCAACGATATCCAAAAAGCCATTACGTCCGCGGTCATGGCTACCGAGCAGGGCGGCAAAGTGGTGGAATTGGGGGTGAATCAATCTTCCGAGGCCGGCAACTCCATCGGGCAACTGGCCGAGGCGGTGTCGTCCTCAGCCCAGGCCTCTTTACAAATCGTGGCCGCCACCAACGAACAGCTTATCGGGATGGATCAGGTGGCCCAAGCCATGGAAAGCATCAAACAGGCCAGCGATCAGAATGTCTTAGGCATCCGGCAGGTGGAAACAGCCATCCATGAGCTCAAGGGATTGGGGCAGAATCTACAGGGAATGGTGCAGCATTATCGGATGTAAAGCCTGCGGCGATCCCCCCGGGGGCAGGCAGGTGGGGAGGTAGAACAATCATGCAATTGACGGTGGGGAAAAAAATCAGTCTGGCCTTCGCCTTGGCAGTGCTCCTCTTTTTTATCGGCGGGTCTATGACTTACCTGGCCAACCACACCCAGTTGGCGGCTTTGCATCGTGTGCAGCAGACCTATGATTTACTTTCGCACCTGCACGACCTGCAAGCAGATATTTCTGCCTTGGTCAGTGTCGGGCGGGCTTATCTGCTCACCGGCGCCGATTCCTATCAGCAACTTTTTAGTAAAATTGAACTCCGACTGACCGAGAAGATGAAACAGCTCCGCCAGCAACACGAACAGCGGCACGTCCTCGATCTTTTGGCTGCGGTAGAGGTCAGGATAAAAGATATCCGCCAAGAATTTGACCGGTTTTTCGACTTGCGGAGTCGGGAAGGCCTGGAAACCCTCAGCCTGGTGCTGCAAAAGGGCTCTTCCCAGAGGTTGGTGGACGAAATCGAACATCTGCACGACGATTTGGAAGCCCGGGAACTGCAGAAGCTGAGCCAGTGGGAGCAGGAAGCCCAGCGCCAGATCTATTGGACCAATGCCTTGATCCTCATCGGTGTCCCTGCTATGGCCCTCCTGTTGGGCCTCCTGGCCTGGTTCATCACGCGGAATATTGTCAAACCCATCCAGAAGATGGCCACAACCTCGGCCGCCATGTCCGCTGGCGACCTCAATTTCTCCTTTCAAGTCCATGACCGCAGCGATGAAATCGGCGTTTTACAAGAGGCCTTTGCCAAGCTCATTGCCTATCAGCGGGAAATGGCAGCAATTGCCAACCAGCTCTCTCTGGGTGATATCAGCACTGATGTGCAGCCGCGTTCAGATCAGGATCAACTGGGTCAGGCTTTTGATCGGGCCATCCGCTATCAGCGGGAGATGGCCGAACTGGCCCATCAAATTGCCCAGGGGAACCTCGCCGTTAGCATAAATCCCCGCTCTGCCCAGGATATTCTCGGGCAATCCATGCAGAATATGGTGGCCAATATGCGGCGCCATCTCAAGGAGGTCAACGACGGGGTCAGCGCCCTGGCCACCGCCGTGAGCGAGATCACCGCGACGGCCTCCCAGATCGCCACCGGCGCCACGCAAACGGCCACAGCCGTCACCGAGACGACCGCCACCATTGAAGAACTGCGGCAGACCATCCATCTCACCAGTCAAAAGGCTCGAGAGGTCTCGGAAAGCTCCCAGGCCACCGCCCAGGTCTCCCTGGATGGCAAGAAAGCCGTGGAGGCGACCATCGACGGCATGAACCGCATCCGTCGGCAGATGGATTCCATTGCCGACAGCATTGTCAAACTCAGCGAGCAGAGCCAAGCCATCGGCCATATCATTGCGGCGGTAAACGATATGGCGGATCAGTCCAATCTTTTGGCCGTGAACGCCTCCATTGAAGCCGCCAAGGCCGGGGAACAGGGCAAAGGCTTTGCCGTTGTCGCCCAGGAAGTCAGAAATCTGGCCGAACAGTCCAAACAGGCTACCGCCCAGGTCCGGTCTATTCTCAATGATATCCAAAAAGCCATTAGTTCCGCGGTGATGGCCACCGAGCAGGGCGGCAAAGTAGTGGAACTGGGCGTGCAGCAATCCTCGGAGGCCGGCGGTTCCATTCAATCCCTGGCTGCCTCGGTCGCTAATTCAGCCCAGGCCTCGGTGCAGATCATGGCTGCCACCAATGAACAATTGGTGGGTATGGATCAGGTGGCCCAAGCCATGGAGAGCATCAAACAGGCCAGCGATCAAAATGTCTTGGGGGTGCGCCAGGTTGAAACCGCCATCCTCAATCTCAATTCCCTGGGCCATAACCTGAAACAGATGGTGGGACAATACCAGGTCTGAAAAAAGTTAGAACATCAGGGATAGAGCAGTCCAGAGCACGGCGCCCTCAAGTTGTTGCTGGACTCACCCCTGGTGCCCCAATGTCGGGCAAAAGCCATACCCCTGCCGATCGAGCTCGCTATGACGAACAGAGATGATGAATTTTATCAGCGACTGCTGACAACCTTTAAAGGCGAAGCCGCTGAGCACCTGCAGGCCATTGCCGATGGCGTGCTGACCCTGGAAAAAGGCTCCTCCACCTCGGACCGCGCCGAGCTCGTCGAAGCCATTTACCGGGAGGCACACAGTCTCAAAGGTGCGGCCCGGGCGGTCAATCTGCGGGAAATTGAAACCCTTTGCCAACCCTTGGAAAGCCTCCTGGCAACCTGGAAGAACCAAAGCAACCCTCCGTCGGCGGAACATTTTGATCTTGTCCTTCAAACCGTGACGGTTCTGGAGGATCTCGTCGCCCAGGCGGGAAGCAGTTTCAGTGCCGATCAGAATGATCGGGCCAGGGAAATGGCCCGGCTTTTAAATCGAGCCCTAACCACCAGATCGACCCAAGCCGCTGCAGCACCAGCCAAGGGCACCGCCAAGCCGGTATCTCTGGCCTCACCCCAGGACACGGCTCAACCTGAGCCACCTGCCTCTGCTCCCATCACGCCCGCCAGGGGTCCGGCCACCACCCAGGATCATCTGCCTTCGGTGAGCGCGCCCCCCCGCCACTTTAGCCCACCGAAACCGTTGCTGGCCGAGACCATCCGGGTGGCCACAGCCAAAATAGACGCCTTGTTGCTTCAGGCCGAAGAATTCATTGCCGCCAAATTAATCGCCCAACAGCGGGCCGCTGAGCTGCATGAGGCTGTGGCCCAGTTTGCTCCTTGGCACAAGTATTGGTCCAAAGTGCAACCTCTGCTCCGGGATCTGAAAGGTTTGGACGTCACAAACGGCCATGATCAGGCCGGTGATCAGCTCACCCGCACCTGCACCCAGCTCATGGCATTTCTGGAGTGGAACGCCGAGCTGGTAAAAAATCTTGAACACAGACTTACCCACATCTGGCGGGCTGCCACCCAGGACTACCGGGTTATCAGTGGGCTGGTGGATAATCTGCTGACCGATGTAAAAAAGGTCCTAATGTTGCCCTTCTCCACAGTCCTGGAAACGTTTCCCAAGTTCGTCCGCGATCTCGCCCGGGAGCAGGGTAAGGAAGTGGATTTCACCATCCGGGGGTGGGAAGTGGAGATTGACCGCCGCATCCTCCAGGAGATGAAAGACCCTCTGCTGCATCTGGTGCGCAACAGCATCGACCACGGTCTGGAAACACCGGCAGAGCGGGCCCGCCGCCACAAACCGGCCGTGGGCCACTTGAGCATCACCATTGCCCAGCGGGACAGCGGCAAAGTGGAAATCTGTGTGGCCGATGACGGTGTCGGCATTGACCAGGCCAAGGTGAAGGCTGCCGCCATCAAAAAGGGGCTTCTGGCCGCTCCTGAAGTAGAGGCCTTGACGGCTGAAGAAGTCCGCCAGTTGATTTTTCGTTCCGGCATTTCCACTTCACCCATCATCACGACCATCTCCGGTCGCGGCCTCGGTTTGGCCATCGTCCAGGAAAAGGTGGAAAAATTAGGCGGATCCGTCCAGGTGGAAGCGGTCCCCACTGGAGGCACCATCTTCCGCCTGATCCTGCCCCTGACGTTGGCCACTTTCCGGGGCACCCTGATCCAAGTGGGCCAGAGGCTCTTTGTCATCCCCACCATCCATCTCGAGCGCGTGGCGCGGATCCGCGGGGAGGAAGTCAAAACCGTGGAAAATCGGGAAACCATCCTGTTAAACGGCCACCCCATTGCCCTGGTGTCGTTGGCCGCCACCCTGGGATTGCCACCTCAGGAGTTGACTCGCAACCGCAACGGTTTCCTGACCGTCCTGGTTCTTAATATCAGCGGTCAACGCCTGGCTTTTAGCGTTGACGGCGTCTTAACTGAGCAGGAAGTTCTGGTAAAGAACTTGGGCCCCCAGCTCCAGCGGGTGCCCAATATTGCCGGCGCCACCATCCTGGGCTCCGGCGCCATCGTGCCGATTTTAAATGCAACCGATCTAATGGTCTCGGCCACCCGGAACAATACTCTCCAGCGGGGTGTGGCAGCGAGAGAGCAAGAGGCAGATTCCCAGGCCAAATCCATCCTGGTGGTGGAAGACTCCATCACCGCCCGGACCCTTCTGAAGAATATCCTGGAGTTGGCCGGTTACCGGGTGCGGACCGCCGTGGATGGGGTCGAAGGATTCATGGCGTTGGGACAGGATCATTTTGATCTCGTGGTTTCGGATGTGGAGATGCCGCGTCTGAACGGCTTTGAATTAACCGCCCGGATTCGGGCCGATAAAAAGCTGGCCGAGCTCCCGGTAATCTTGGTGACGGCCCTGGAATCGCCCGAAGATCGCAAACGGGGCATCGAAGTCGGCGCCAATGCCTATTTGGTAAAAAGTAGTTTTGACCAAGGTAATCTCCTGTCCCTGATTCAACAATTCGTTTAAGTGGAGCTTTGACCATGATTCAGGTACTCATCGCCGATGATTCTGCTGTGGCCCGAGATTTTCTGGTCCATCTGATCAACAACCAACCTGATATGCGGGTCATCGGCGCGGCCAAAAACGGCGCTGAAGCTGTTGCGGCAGTCAAATCGCTGCACCCCAACATTGTTGTGATGGACAGCAATATGCCCGTTTTGGACGGTTTCCGAGCCACCCGGCAGATCATGGAAGAAGTGCCCACCCCCATCGTGATCATTAGTGCCAGCCTCAGTCCCGAAGAAGTGTCCACCACCTTTAAGGCCGTGGAGGCCGGGGCCCTGGCCGTTTTGGCCAAACCCGTGGGCTGGGGGCATCCAAGTTTTGGACCGGTGAGTGAGACCTTTGTCCAAACCATCCGTCTCATGTCCGAGGTTAAGGTAGTGCGACGGCGGGGGGCAAGTACCCGCGCCTCCAAAGCCGCGGTTGTGCCGGAGAGAAAGAATCCTCGGGTCCAAGCGGGCGTTGTCGCCATCGGAGCCTCCACCGGTGGCCCCCAGGTGATTCAGACCATTCTGAGCCATCTGAACCCGGCCCTGGCCGCACCGGTCCTGGTGGTGCAGCACATCTCCCCTGGTTTCGTCCAAGGTTTTGTGGATTGGCTGGGAAAAACCACCCGCTTCCCGGTTAAGTTGGCCGACGCCCAGGAGAAACTCCGCCCCGGACAGGCCTATATCGCCCCTGATGGTGTCCATCTGGGATTACAGGGCCGGGGGTTCCTCCTCTTGAGTAAAGCACCGCCGGAAAACGGCCTCCGACCGGCGGTCTCGTACCTCTTCCGCAGCGTTGCCGCTTCTTATGGCCGCCAGGCTGTGGGCGTGCTCCTTTCTGGTATGGGTCGGGACGGCGCCGCCGAATTGAGGCTTTTACGGGAGGCCGGGGCGGTAACCATTGCCCAGGATCAGGACAGCGCCGTTATCTTTGGCATGCCAGGGGAAGCCGTCAGATTGGGGGCCGCCTGCCATGTGGCCCCTCCTGAGGAGATTGCCCGGATCATTAATACAACCATACAAGCTTGAGAACATACCTTGGCCCCAGCTAACCTTGCAGCTCTACCCGGCTGCCGCCACCATTGTAAGGAGAGACCAATGGACAGAACCCTGCTGCCACTGACGGAACCCATGGATATTCTCATTGTTGAAGATAGCCCCACCCAAGCGGCGCGTCTTAAGTATATCCTGGAAAAGGAACAGTTTTCGGTGACCTGGGCCCGCCATGGCCAAGAAGCCCTGGCCCTGCTCGAACATTTCCAGCCCGATCTGATCATCAGCGATATCATCATGCCCCATCTGAATGGCTTTGAACTCTGCCAGCGCCTGAAAAGCGATCCCCGTTGGCAAAAAATCCCGGTGATCCTCCTCACTTCTCTGTCAAGTATGGAAGATGTCATGCATGGCCTGAAATGCGGCGCCGAAAACTTTATCACCAAACCATACAACGACTACCTGCTTCTGCGGCGGATCGAATATATCCTCCTGAATAAGAATGCCAAGCGGGTGAATCAGGGCGAACATGGCATCGAGATCATTTTCGGCGGCAAAAAACACTTCATCAATTCGGACCCCGGCCAGATACTCTCCCTGCTGATCTCCACCTTTGAAAGCGCAGTCGCCAAAAACCAGGAATTGGAAGCCGCCAACCGGGAGTTGTCCAAGGCCAAGGCCCTGTTAGAAAAACAGGCTGAAGAGTTGCAGGCTCTCTCCTTGCAGGACGCCATGACCGGCCTTTATAACCGCCGGGGCTTCATGACCCTGGGAGAACATCAGCTTAAAGTAGCGGCGCGCAACCTGACACAGCTAAGCCTCATGTTCATTGATCTGGATGATTTAAAACACATCAATGACACCTTCGGCCACGCCATGGGTGATCGGGCCATTATCGCTGCAGCCCAAGTTTTGCAGACGACCTATCGCCAGTCCGACATCATCGCCCGATTGGGCGGCGATGAATTTGCCGTGTTGCATATCTGCGCCTCGACGAATTGTTGTGATATCCTCCAGGACAGGCTGGAAAAAAATCTGGCCGACTTTAATGCCCTCCCGGACCATCCCTTCACTCTGTCCTTGAGCATCGGCTATGCTTACTTTGATCCGGACCAGCCTTTGACCCTGACAGAACTGCTTATCCAAGCCGACGCCAACAGGTATGAGCAGAAAAGAACCAGAAAGGGGCAGCAGGAAAATCCCATGGGCAGGGGAACACCGCCGTTAGGAGAAATGACGGCCTTGAGATTGGTATAATCTCGGCAGCAATCGGCTGCAGGCGACCTCCATAAGGTGGAAAAGCTTTCTGCCGCTGGCGTGGTCAGAGCAAATCCAGGATTTCTGGTTTTTGGGACAGACAAAAGCCGCCGCCCTTCCCGTCATCCGGCCTGAAAATCATTTGCCAAAACTACGGCAGTGCGATACTATGGAACAGAGCAATGTTCCTGGAACAAGCACCCTGGCCGGTCAGCGGCGCCCCCCGGGACAGGGGAATTGCCTCGGTGTTGCCAGAGGCTCGGTGCGGGACCTTGGTCTGTTCTGAGCGCTTTGCCAGGCGCCCACCGGCCGTTGCCAACCTTATCGCCCCAACCGCCGCGGCCCACAGGACTGTCCCAGCCCACTTCTCAGGCCGTCGTAGCCGCAGCCGTGGCCGAGGAGGGAGGATGTATGCACGATCATGCCCACGGCCGCCGGGCCATTGAAGCCATGATCCGCAGTGCTGATCTCGGCGGCCTCCTGCGGCTGGCCGAGACTTTCCACGGCCACCTCTGTCCTTTTGTCTCCCTGGGGGTGAAAGCCGGGCAGTACGCCATGGTCTTTTTGGACCGGCCCAACACCGGCATGGAAGAGATCATTGCCATAGTTGAATGCAACAACTGTTTTACCGACGGCATCCAAGTCGTCACCGGTTGCACCTTTGGCAATAATGCCCTGATCTTTCGGGACCTGGGCAAAACTGCCGTCACCGTGGCCCGGCGGGAGGACGGTCAGGCGGTGCGTCTCCTGGTCCGAGCGGACTACCGGGAGCAGATGTTTGCCCGCTATCCCAACGCCGAACCTCTGTTTCAAAAGGTGGTCGTCCAGCGGCAGGGCACCCCGGAGGATTGGCATCGCTTTGAGCATATGTGGGAGGCCATTGCCCGACGGGAACTCAAAATACCCCTGGAGGAGCAGTTTGTCATCCAGCCGCGGCACATCGACGTCCCGGCGTATGCCCGTATCTACGAATCGGTGATCTGCAGCCGGTGTGGCGAACAACTCATGGCCCCCCGGGCGGTGGGTGCCCCGGGCCAGCCCCTCTGTCGGACCTGCGCGTCCGCCGGCTATTACCTCCTCACCGGCCAAGGCATCTCGGAGGTCAATGAGGAACAATCGTGACCGACCCGGAAATGCCCTTCCTGGATCACCTCCAGGAGTTGCGCCAACGTCTGATCATCTCCCTCATCGCCCTGTTTATCGGCATGGGTCTGGCCTGGACTTTTGCCATGAGCGCCCTGACGGTCATCCAGCGCCCCTTAACGCAACCCTCTCTGGTAAAACGCCTGCATTATAATCTGGTAACCAGACTGGGGGAGAGCTTCCCCCAGTTGGCGGCCAAGATCCAGGTCGACCCCCCCACCGTGGACACCACCAGCCGCCGCCTGAATTATATGGCCCCCTTGGAGCCGTTTTTTGTCCAGATGAAGCTCTCCCTGATCATGGGGTTCATATTGGCCCTGCCGGTGATCCTTTACCAGACCTGGCGTTTCATCGCCCCTGGTCTGTACCCCCATGAAAGAAAATACGTCTACATTTTTATCCCGGTGGGGACGGTGGCCTTCGTGGTCGGCGATCTCTTCTTTCTTTATATTGTCTGGCCGCTGATCGTCGCCTTCTCTTTGGGCTATGAAAGCCCTACGCTCTATCCGCTGTTGAATCTGACCCAGTACGTCAATTTCTGCCTGCGGCTGCTCCTGTTGTTTGGCCTCATTTTCGAACTGCCGCTTATCCTTTTAATTTTGGCCCGGCTGGGTGTGGTCAAACTGGATTTCTTAGTACGGCAGCGCCGTCTGGCCATCCTTCTCAGTCTGATCGTGGCCGCCTTTCATGCCGATGTCATCACCATGATCATGGTGGCCCTGCCGCTTTATGGGATGTACGAAATCAGCATTCTGGTGATCCGCCTCCTGGGCCAACGCCTCGCGCCCCAGACCGAAACGGCCCCGGAGGAACCATCAGCCCCGTTGGCCCCATAAACCGCGCCGACAGCAAGCGGTCCAGGGCCGGGCGCCGCCTGACCGACATTGCCTGAACCTACCGTGGTGCAACGTATTGTCGTGCCTGGAAGATGAATATTCTAGTTAAACCGAGGACAGGGAGGTCTCGAAGGCCGTTCTTACTGCTGGCCCTGGCCGCAGTCATCGGACTCCTGCTACCCACGGCCCCGGCCGCAGCCCCTGCGCCGCCGCCGGCCATTGTCCTGTTGACCCAGACTACCTTGGGCCAGAACAGTGCGGTGCAAGAACAGTTGACCCACAAGGTCCGGGAGCGCTTTCCGCCGCACCAGGTCCGCTGGGCTACCTGCCTGAGCACGGCCAGTGCGGCAGAACAACTCCCTGATCTCGCCCAGGTCCTGGCGGCATTGCCAATCCAGGGCGTTACCCAGGCGGTCTTGCAGTCTCTGGCCGTGGTGCCCAACCTAGAATGTGACAGGGCGGTGGCTGACCTGCAGGCTAAAGGTGGCCTGAAATTAGCCCTCGGCAAACCTCTCCTCAGCTCCCTGGCCGACCGCCACCGGCTGCTGACGGCCTTGGCCACGACCTTTACCCCCAATAAGGACCAGGCAGTCCTGGTGCTGGCCGGAGGCAGTCAAAATCAGGCCGTCCTCCGGGAATATCTGGCCCTCTACACCCTGTTGTTGGCAAAATTCAAGGAAAAAAACCTCTTTTTCGGCACAACTGACTCTCTGCCCGCATTGAAAACCGCCCTGAACGGGTTAAAAAAATCGTCGGCCAGCACGGTGACCATTCTGCCCTTGCCGACCTTTGTCGATGGGGCCCCGCCCGTGCAGCTCTTGGAAGCATTGGCAGCGGTGCGGGCTGATCTGGCCGCCGCCAAAGCAGGGCCAGTAGAGATTTTTCCGGATGGTTTGGGGAGTCTCGACGGCATTCTGGCCATCTACGTGGACCACGTGGCAGCAGCCCTGGAGACGCTGGCGCCGAAGAAGCCGGAGAGGAGAAAAAGGGGGAAAAAATAAGGAAAGCCACGAACTTTCACCCGGTCTTCTGGCCGGCTAAAACCTTCGTGGCTCCATTGTTCCTGGACGTGGCTTTCCGTTAGTGGCAGCAGGTATGGCCATGCTGGTGATGGCCATCATTGTGCACATGCTCGTGGGTGTGTTTGCCCGCCTCATGATAGTGCTCATGGCCATCATGAGTGTGCTTCATCGCCTGGTGCTCGTGCTCGTGCTCATGCTTGTCTTTGTTGTGGCAGCACATACTTTTCACCTCCTTGTCCGTTTGTAATTAACTTAATTTTTCTTCAGCTTGTTGTCAAGCGAGGTCATTTGTGCCTTTCTGGTCAGCGCCCAGCCCTGCCCCGGCTCCCCTGCCCCAGGCCCGGTTTACCACCAGCCTGCTTTTGGAAAAGGTTGTGCCGGCGCCTGGTTGGGAACCGGATATCGCCCCCCTGTCCCTGGGCTTGGGCCTGACGGAATTCTGCCTGCTGGAGGGGTTGGATGTCCGGAGGGCCGACCTCTTGTTGCGGAGTGCGGCCACCTTGCTGGCGCCTCTGTCCGGTCGCATTTTTCATTGGGGGGAGAATCTGTTATCTCTCAGCCGCCGTCAACTTTATCCCTGGCGCCGTCGTCTGGCCTTTGTCTCTCCGGGCCATGCCCTGCTGCCACGGCTCACCCTGCAGGAAAATCTTACCCTGGCCCAAAACCTGACCGGTCAGCACCAAACCGCGGCGGCATTGCAGCGCTATAATGCCTCCTTAGGGCAGTTGGGGCTTGGTCCTTATCTTGAGCAGTATCCCCAGGAACTGCCGTCCCGGGTCTATCAATTGGCCTTATGGGCCCGGGAGTTGGTCAAGGAACCACGCCTGCTGCTGGGAGTCCTGGCCGGCCAGGAAGACCCCCAGGGAGCCCCGGCCCTGGCCCCCCACCTGTTCCCGCTTTTACGGGATTATCATCAGGAGGGCCGAGGCGCGATCCTCTTGGCCGGCCCCTGGCTGGCCCCGGCTTATACCCTGGCCGACCGGCGCCTGCTGCTCCAAACTGCCGTCTGGCAGGAAGAACCCCTGCCCCAACACCACTGCCATCCCCTGGCGTCATATCTGCCCATCCTGTGACAGGATGACGGCCGGCATCTGAGCGCCTGTGACTCCAGGTTTTGCCCGTCCAATTTTAAGTTATTTCGGCCGGCGGAAGTTGTGGCGGATTTCGGCCAACGTCAGCAGACGCCAGAGGGGGCGCCCATGGGGGCAATGGGACGAGACAGCCAGCTCGTCCAGTTGGCTCAGGAGGTGTTGGATTTCTTCTGGCCGCAGGGGTTGGCCGGCCTTGATGGCCCCGCGACAGGCCATGGTCAGATGCAGGCGCCGCCGCACCAGGTCTTCCTCCGGCTGCTCTTTGGCCAACGGGGCCAGCTCGGCGATGAGCCCCGCGACCAGGGTGGCACAGTCCTGCTGGGCCAGGCACGCCGGCACCGCCCGCACCACCACGGTGCTGCCGCCAAAGGGCTCCAGTTCCAGACCGGCTTGGTGCAGGAGGTTGAGGTGTTCTTCGACCCAGGCGGCAGCCTGGGGCTCGAGCTCCACGGTGATGGGGAACAGCAGGGCTTGGCGGGGCGCCGACTGTCCTGTCGTTTGCGAGAATTTCTCAAAAAGAACCCGCTCGTGGGCCGCGTGCTGGTCAATGATGAGGAGCCCCTCCGGCGCCTGGGCCAGAATATAGGTCTCCTGCAACTGCCCCAGGATGGGAAGTTCGGCAAAACGCCAGGCCGATCCGGTGGGAAAAGGGTTGACCTCGGTTGTGGCCGCGGTCGCCGGCATCGGGGGGAGGGTTTCCACCCCGCTGGGCAGAGGCGGCAGGTCCGTAAAAAGGGCCGTTGGCCTGGCTTCCTGGGCCGGCAGCGCCGGTGAGGCCACCCAGGCCCTGGCAAATTCCTGGCGGCCGGGCCTCTGCCCGGGCTCCAGGGCTTGCCGGATGGCGTTCAGGACCGCCGCATAAATCCGGCCGCTGTCCTTAAACCGGACTTCAGCTTTGGCCGGGTGGACGTTGACATCCACCTGGTCGGGCGCAATCTCAACTTCCAGCAGCACTACCGGATGCCGCCCTTTGGGCAGCAGGCCCTGATAGGCCTGACGCAGGGCCCCGGCCAGCAGCCGGTCGCTGACCACGCGGCGGTTCACCAACAGAAATTGATACCGGGGACTGGCCAGGTGGTGGTCCGGGGGCGAGGCCAAGCCCCGCACCATCAGTCCCGGCAGGGCCAGTTCCAGGGGCTGCATGACCTCGGCCCATTCAACCCCGAGGATCGTCCCCACCCTTTCCCGCAGGTCCCGGTGCGCCGGTGCCTGCAACACCGTCCTGCCCTGGGCCTGGACCAGAAAATGCACTTCGGGGTAGCCCAGGGCCAGGTGGCGCAGCAACTCCAGGATGTGCGCCTGCTCCGCCGCCTGGCTGCGCAGGAATTTGCGGCGGGCCGGAGTATTATAAAACAAATCGCTGACGGTGACCTGGGTGCCGGCCGGACCTGCCCAGGGTGTTTGCTCCTGGATTGCTCCCCCTGCCACCAGCAAGCGGCAGCCCACCTCCCGATCGGGACTGCGGGTACAGAGTTCCAGCCGGGCAATGGCCGCAATGCTGGGCAAGGCCTCCCCCCGAAACCCCATGGTGGTGAGACGCAACAGATCATCATCCTGCCGCAGTTTGCTGGTGGCATGCCGCAGCAGGCTCAAAGGTGCCTCCTCGGGCCACATGCCGCAGCCGTCGTCCGTGACCCGCAGCCGCCGACAGCCGCCGTCCACCACCTCCACACTGATGGTCCGGGCGCCGGCGTCCAGGGAGTTCTCCACCAACTCCTTGACCACCGAGGCCGGGCGGGTGATGACCTCGCCGGCGGCGATCTTGCCGGCTATCTCGGGGGGCAGAATACTGATGCGTTTCATGGAATTACCCTTGCCAGCCGGAAAAAAATTCTCTACACTATGAGGCTAAGGAGGGCTGTGACCCGGTTCTTCTTAACCGGCCCGCCGGTCTTGTTGCGGCCTTCTTCAGACCGGCGGGTTTCATTTGCCACCGGGCCCATCTTTTCCACAGTATAGCAGATTTCCCGGCAGCAAGGGAAGGAGGTTCACATGGGTGGCGGCAAAGCCAAAGAAGGCGGTCTGTCTGAGCGGGAAGAGTTAATTCTCAAGGTGACGAAAGAGATCATGGTCAAATTCATCGAAATCGGCCGCATCTCCACCACCAATTTTGAGGATACCTTTAAATTGGTGAACGATACCGTGCGCCAATCCTTGAAACCATAAACACATGGCCGCATCCCCAAGCCGTGCTGACGGTCGTCTGGCCGACGAACTGCGGCCGGTGCAGATTACCCCACATTATCTGACCCAAGCCGAAGGCTCAGCCCTCATCACCCTGGGCCGCACCTGGGTCGTCTGTACCGCCAGCGTTGAGGACCGAGTGCCCCCTTTTTTGCAGAATTCCGGGCAGGGGTGGATTACCGCCGAGTATGATATGCTCCCCCGCTCCACCCACAGCCGGCGGCCCCGGGCGGCCAGCCTCGGTCGCCTCAGCGGCCGGACCCAGGAAATCCAACGGCTCATCGGCCGCTCGCTCCGGGCCGTGGTAGACCTCTACGCCCTGGGCGAACGCAGCATTATCCTTGAGTGTGATGTTCTCCAGGCCGACGGCGGCACCCGGACCGCGGCCATCACCGGCGCCTTTGTGGCCTTGTGCGAGGCCCTGGCCTTCCTCCAACGCCGGGAGGAGATCGACACCATCCCCATAGTGGATCAGGTGGTGGCCGTCAGTGTCGGGCGAGTCCACGACCGCATCCTGGTAGACCTGGATTATCAGGAAGATTCCCGGGCTGAAGTGGATGCCAACTTCGTGGTCACCGGCCGCGGTGAACTGGTGGAAATCCAGGCCACCGGCGAAAAAGGCTCGTTCCCGGCCCAGCTCATCATGGATATGTTGCACCAGGCCCAAAACGCCCTGGCCCGTCTGCGCCGCGTCCAGGAGGAAGCCTTAAGCCCATGGCTGCCCCTACCCTGGTAATAGCCACCCACAATCCCGGCAAGATCCGGGAATTGGCAATCTTATTGGCCGACCTGGGCTTCACCCTGCAAACCCTGGCCGACTATCCCCAGTGTCCGGAGGTGGTGGAGGATGGTGCCACGTTTGCGGCCAACGCCACCAAAAAGGCCCTGGCCGTAGCCCAATGCACCGGTCTGCCGGCGTTGGCCGATGACTCCGGCCTCGAAGTGGACGCCCTGGGCGGCCGCCCTGGGGTCCATTCGGCCCGCTACGCCGCCGAACGCACGGCACCGGCGCGGCCGGGCGACGAAGAGAATTACCAAAAACTCCTGGAAGAATTGGCCGGCGTGCCCCCTGCCCAGCGCACGGCCCGCTTTGTCTGCTGCATGGTCGTGGCCTTCCCCAACGGCCGCACGGTGCTGGCCCAGGGTACCTGTGAGGGCCTGATCCATCACCGTCCCCAGGGCCGCAGCGGCTTCGGCTATGATCCGGTCTTTTGGCTGCCGGAATATGAGGCCACCATGGCCGAAGTCGGACTCGACATCAAAAACCGCATCAGCCACCGGGCCCGGGCCCTGGCCCAACTGAAAACCATCCTGGCGGACCTCCTCCGCCGGGAACCCGAACTCTTTCACCCCGCCCCACCCCTCGGGACGTAGCGCAGCCTGGTTAGCGCGCCTGCCTTGGGAGCAGGAGGTCGGCGGTTCAAATCCGCCCGTCCCGACCAGTATATCAATATGCAAAATGAAATTGGTCGATCTCTAAATCCACCCTGGAAGTCCGGCCCACCTGTCATCTTCGGGACGCCCCCCCCTTGGCCATATCGTCGCCAGCTTCCCGGCCCTCTGTCTGCCTGGCTCAGCCAAGCGCCGCCCACGTTTCAGCGGCGGGCTCTGGCCAAAGGATTGGACCCCTTTACCCCGCAGATCATCGGCTCCCAGATTTTTGCTGAGTTGACTACACGTTATTATGATGATCGCCTGACAACGGAAAAATAACTATCCTAAGCAAAGTTATGGTATGATCATCTGACGGGCTAGTGCATAATCCTTTCTTTCTTGCGGCGGGGGAGAAAATCCCCCAAGGGCGACGGCAACATCCCATGACAATAGGGTCTCGTCATCACCGGAGCGACCAGCCGACCGAATTGCCGGCCGGGATCGGCAGTCCTTATCTCGTTATTCAAAACCTTTCGGCGGCTTATAATCATATCCAGATCCTCCACAACGTCAGCCTGCAGGTCTGGCGGCAGCAGGTGGTGGCCATCGTCGGGCCGAACGGTGCCGGCAAGACCACCATCCTGAAGGCCGTGGGCGGCCTCTTGCGGCCGGTCCGCGGCGCCATCCTGGTGGATGGCGAAGATATCGCCGGTCTGCCGGTTTGGGAAGTGGTCCGCCGCGGGATCGTCTATGTTCCTGAGGGCACCAACGTTTTTCCCGAAATGAGCGTTTTGGAAAATCTGGAAATCGGCGGCTACCTGCATCGGCAGCGCATCCCGGCCCTGCTGGATTTTGTCTATCACATCTTTCCGGAACTGCAAAAGAAGCACAAAGCCCTGGCCGGCACCCTCAGCGGCGGCCAACAGCGGATGGTGGTTTTGGCCCGGGGACTCATGGCCGGCGCTAAAATGCTATTGTTGGATGATCCGTTCTTGGGTTTGAGTCCGAAATATGTTAAGATCTTCTGCGATGTCTTCCGCACCTTGCGCCGACAAGGCATGACTCTTTTAATTTCCGGCCAACACGTGCGCCGAATCTTGAATGTGGCGGATCTCGCCTTTCTCATCGAAGGCGGCAGGATTACCCTATCCGGCACAGGACCGGAACTCTTGCATAACCATCACCTGCAACGGACTCTTTTTGGCATTGAAGCAACCTGTGAAATGGGCGACCCCCTGCAGATGGAGAAATAACGCATGAACGGCAAAAAAGGTTGGGGAACCGAAGCAAAAGTCGGTCTGTTTGTCCTGGCAGCCCTGATCCTCCTGGGCTACATGTCCCTCCGGGTGGGAAAATTCACCTTTTTGGCCTCGCCACACACCTTCCCGGTCAAGGCCAAGTTTACTTCGGTCTCCGGTCTGGCCGAACACGGCCGGGTGGAGATCGCCGGCGTAGAAGTAGGCCGGATCAGCACCATCCAGTTGGCTGACGGCCAAGCCCTCTTAACCCTGATGCTCCGGCCCGATCTGCATCTGCGGGAAGATGCCGCGGCGCGGGTGCGGACCAAGGGGATGTTGGGAGAGAAATACATCGAATTGGAACTGGGCAGTGTCAGTGCTGCTCCCTTGCCGGCCGGGGGCATGATCACCAAGACCGAGTCGCCGGTGGAATTTGATCAACTCCTGGCCAAAGTGCCGGCCTTGATGGACGATATCCGCCCCATCCTCGAAGACATGCGCTCGGTCACCGGCACGCTCCAGAAAGTCATCGGCACCCAGGAAGGGGAAAATAACCTCAAGGAGATGATCGCCAACTTTACGGCGGCCAGCCAGACCCTGAACCGGGTCGCCAAAAGCCTGGAAAAAGGCGAAGGCACCTTGGGCAAGCTCCTGAAAGATGACGGCCTGTATCGGGATGTGCAGGGCGTCGTGCGGGAGGTGCGTACGGCGGTAAACAACCTTTCCTCTTTCTCCGAGAAACTGACCAAGGGAGAGGGCACCATCGCCAAATTGGCCAATGACAAAGGCCTGTATGAACAGGCCCAACAGGCCATCACCCGCCTGAACCGGGTGGCCGCCAAGATCGACGAAGCCGAGGGCACCCTGGGGAAATTGGTAAACGACAAGACGCTTTATGACGATGCCAAAAAAGCCCTGCGGAATGTCAACCAGGCTATGGAAGGGATCAAGGAACAATCGCCGGTGACGATGATCGGCGTCGTCGGCTCAGCCCTCGTGCGCTAGTTTTCAAAGGATACTGACCGCCGATGGGCCACCGCGTCGTCACATTCATCCTCTTAAGCCTGCTGTTCGGGACGGTTCTCAGCGGTTGCACTACCACCTCCCGGGGGGAGCGGCGGCTGAATCTCTCGCCGCTCCTGTTTTATAGCAATAACCCCGAGGCCGAGGAGAGCCAGCTGGAAATCCTGGGGCCGCTCTTTTCCCGGGAGCGGGCGGGGGATGCCACTCTCACCACCCTGGCCCCGTTTTTCTATTGGCTCAGCCAGGGCTATGACCTGGAGGCGGAATTTCTCTATCCTTTCGGTCAGTACAAGACCGGCGGCGGCCACAGCCGCTTCAACCTCATCCCCCTCAGTTCCTTCCGCCACGACGCCTTGCCGGAGGGCGCGTCCTCCTGGCAGTTCTTTCCTTTCTACGGCGGCCGCACCAGCAGCGGCGCCCGGTATGGCGGCGTTTTCCCCCTCTATGGCACCTATAAAGAACGCTTCGGCCGGGATCGGGGCAACTTCCTGCTCTGGCCGCTCTATTCCAGTTCCGTTACCGGCGAGGCGTACCGGTATGGCGTCCTCTGGCCCTTCTTTTATTATGCCCAGGGCAGTGAGCAATCCTTCGCCTTCTGGCCCTTCGGCGGCAGGATGATCACGCCCGGCAAGTCAGAAAAGTATTACGCCCTCTGGCCCTTCATTCATTCGCAACGCTTGGGACTCGATACTGACAACCCCCGCACCGTCAAGGCGGTTCTGCCCTTTTACGCCAAAGAAACCACACCCAGCAGCACCAAGACGAGCCTTCTCTTCCCGTTTTTCACCCACTACCATCAGGATAAGGGGAATTATACGCAGTGGGATACCCCCTGGCCCTTTATCGTGCGGGGCGACGGCGATAACTTTCGCCTGCGGAATTACTTCCCTTTTTATTACTCCCGCCAGGGGCCGGACCAATCCCGACTGGCCTTTTTCTGGTGGCTCTTTGACCAACGCACCCAGACCGGCGACGGCACCTGGGAGCAGAGCACCCGCTATCTCTTCCTGAGCAGCTATGTGGTGGAAATTGACAGCACCGGCGCCTGGAAAGAGAGGCATCGCCTCTGGCCTTTGGCCTTTTCGGCCTGGCAGCCGGGTTGGAGCCATCTGCACGCGCCGGAAATTTTATTCATGCAATCGCCGGGCTTTGATCGCCTCTTCGGCCCGTATGTCTATCTTTGGAATCAGAACCGGCGGGGCAGCTTCGCTCAGGGCAAGGCCTTCTGGGGGCTTTACCGCTGGCAGGCTGATCAGGATTACCGCCTCTGGGAGTTAAGTTTCCTGGCCAGCCGGGAAAGTACAGCCGGCAGCAGTACCTTCCGCCTCCTTTCCGGTCTGGTTACCTGGGAACGGGAAGGCCCATACCGCCGCCTGAAGCTTTTCTATCTTCCCAAAGGCTTCAGTTGGTAAGATCGTAGTCCTTTCCTCCGGCGGCCGTATCCTTTCTTGGCCAACAGTCAGCCCTCTTCCCCCAGACTTTTGCCGTTTACCCCTAAACTTCTCTCTTAACAAAGCCCCCACTCTCGGCGTCGCCGGGGCGACAGGAGAAAGGGGCCGAACCAACTGGGCGTCACATACCCCCAAAAAGGCGGTGGTTCCGCTGCGTTCTCGTTATTCAGCTCAGACAACCGGGCTGCCCGGTCCTGATACATATCCATTCCGAATTCATCCGGGAATCCCTGATCCTTAGGGCTGCCGCCGTCGATGTGGGCCATATCTGTCCCCCTGGAAATAGACAACCTGTTTAATGAACAAGAATTGCAAAATAATTTTCTTCGATATTTTTGCAATTCCCATTCCACCCATACTTCCTAGATTCTATCAATAGGAGCGGTCAACCGTTGGCCAGCCATCTGG
>CALGOE010000116.1 GCA_937958145.1 uncultured Desulfobacca sp. | reverse complement strand
CGATAGCGTTGGATGGCCTTGAGGGTGAGAAAATAGGCTGCCACCCCAAAAGGCGCGGCCAAAATGATCCCACCCAGCTGCAAGGCCAGGTTGACTTCCCACCCCAACCGCAGGATGTCCCGGAGGTCGAAGGAAGCCGGCAGGGCCAGGGGATGGTTGGGATAGAGCAGCCAGGCGCCGATTTTAAAGCTGAAATAATAAAAAGGCGGTATGGTGATGGGATTGCTGATCCAGCAGCCCATCACCGCCGCCAGTCGGGAAATGCGCAATAACTGGGCAATTGCCAGGGCCGAAATCATGTGAAAAGGGATGGTGGGCGTGACGCCGATGAAGACGCCCAAGGCCATACCGGCGGCAATCCTCCTCGGATCACCGGGCAGGCGACGCAACTGCACAAAGCAGTAGCGGATTCTGCGGCGTAAATGCATGGTCGCTCAGGTCGTTGGAGCTTTACTGAAGTTATGCTTACTCGGCTCCGGCTGCCGGACCGGGCCTGTCTGTCCCCCAGCGTTGGAACAGGTTGTGTTCGATGCCGAAGCAGTCCAACACCTTGCCGAGGGTGTGGTAGATGAGATCGCTGATGGTCTGCGGCCGCTGATAAAAGGCCGGCATCGGCGGCAGGATGACCGCGCCCAGGCCGGCGGCCCGATGCATGAGTTCCAGGTGCCCTTGGTGCAGCGGTGTTTCCCGCACCACCAGGACCAGTGGCCGGCGCTCTTTCAGGGTCACGTCCGCAGCCCGTACCAGGAGATTGGCGCTATGGGAATGGGCAATGGCGGCAAGGGTCTTGATGCTGCACGGAATGACCACCATGCCGCCGGTGCGGAACGAGCCGCTGGCGATGGGTGCGGTTAGACTCTCGTCTGCATGGACAAAATCTGCCAAGGCCTCGACTTGGGCCGGGGTCACCTCGGTCTCGATCTGAAAATTCACCTTCGCCGCTGCGGTCATGACCAGATGACGCTGGATTCCCAGTTGCTGCAACACCCGCAGCATCTCCAGGCCATAAATCACGCCGCTGGCCCCGGAAATACCTACTATCAGACTCTGCACCCTGTTCGGCACGGTGCACCCACATCCTTTCCACTGACGATACCATGGATCGTTTTCTGGCCATTATCATATCAGACCGCCACCTGAAAGCCAAATCATGGCAGACCGGCTGTCAGGCCGCCTTTTCATCTCGGTCCCCTCGGCCTCGGCCATGTTGTCATTTCCCAGCCTCTAGGGG
This sequence comes from uncultured Desulfobacca sp., assembly GCA_937958145.1. Taxonomy (GTDB): domain Bacteria; phylum Desulfobacterota; class Desulfobaccia; order Desulfobaccales; family Desulfobaccaceae; genus Desulfobacca. Next base: position 5,885 of record CALGOE010000116.1, on the reverse strand, counting down.
ACGAATTCCTGGAGTTCCAGATACTTATCCTCCGTGGCCAGGAAGTTGCGGAAGGATGAGACCATAAGATAGCGGTCGACGGTGAGTTTGAGCAGGGCACAATCCGGCGCCAGGCAAAAACTGCGCATATACGGATGTTTAAAGAGATAAAGTGGCAGAAATTTTTCCCGTTCCGCCGGCGTTGTCTCCGAGGCCGTGGCCAAGACCGTCACCGCCACGGCCTGCTGAAAATCATCAGACTGATTGCGGCGGTTGTCGATGAGCAGGGAAATCCGAGGATGTTGTTGGATGTTGGCAAATTTCCTGGTATGGCGTTTCGTGGCCACGATCAGGTATTTCAGATCGTCACTGACGGCAAAGGCCATCAGACTGCAGTAGGGCTGGTTATCGCCGTAGGAGGCCAACACCGCCAGTTTCTGGGAAGTCAGGAGCGACAATAACTCTTTGCGCAATGAGACATTTTCCATGGGAACCTCTTTTCCTTCAGGTGCCGCCAAAAGCCCTCGCCGGGGTGGGGCAGGGGGGCAGGGAGCCTCGCCCTCCGGCCTCCTTCCCTGCAGGTGCTTTTTGAACCACCCGTCAGGGCAGCGACCGGCGCAGGGCCTCGGCCTGGCGGCGGATAGCCGCCATGGTGCCGGGTTGGGCGCGTTTGGTGGCCAGCGCCTTCAACTGATATGCCAGCCGGACGTTGGGCTTCAGGCGCTCGTAGTGGCGATCCAGAAAATCCCAATAGAGGGTGGTATAGGGGCAGGCATCGGCGCCGACGCTCTTATCCGGCCGAAATTCGCAGTGCGAGCAGAAATTGCTCATCCGATGGATATAATTGCCGCTGGCACAGTATGGTTTGCTGCCCACCAGGCCGCCGTCGCCGAACTGACTCATGCCCAGGGTATTGGGCAGGGACACCCAGTCCACGGCATCCACATACATGGCCAGATGCCACTCGTGGAATTTCCGGGGATGCACGCCGTACAGGAGAGCAAAGAGTCCCAGAACCATCAGACGGTGGATATGATGAGCATACCCGTGGTCCAGGACAAACTGCAGACTCTGTCGAAAACAGTGCATGGCCGTATTGCCGTCCCAGAAGCAGGCCGGCAGGTCGGCTTGATGAGCAAAAAAGTTCAGGTCCTGATAAGCCGGCATCTGCAGCCAATAAATCCCCCGGATAAACTCCCGCCAGCCCACCAGCTGCCGCACGAACCCTTCGACGCTGTTGAGAGGCGCCTCCAGCTCCTCATAGGCGGTGAGGGCCGCCTGCACGGCGCGCCGGGGATTGAGAAGCTTCAGGTTGAGGGGCGCGGACAGCCGGGAATGGTAAAGAAAAGGCTGGTCCGTCCACATGGCATCTTCATAGGTACCAAAGAGAGGCAGCCGCTTGGCAATAAAATCCAGCAGAAACTCATCAGCCTGGGCCGCCGTGACCGGCAGCGTGAAGTTGGCCAGACTGCCCGGATGATGGGAAAAGCGCTGCTGCACCAGGTCAAGGACCTCCTGGGTGATGGCATCGGGCGCAAAACCCTTGGGCGCCGGTATGGCGGGAGGGCCTTGGCGGCCGAAAGTCCGACGATTCTCCTGGTCAAAATTCCAGCGGCCGCCCACCGGTTGTTGTTGGCGATCCAGGAGAAGGCCCAGCGCCCGGCGTCGGCTCCGGTAAAAGTTTTCCAGCAGAAGCGTGCGTTTGCCGGCGGCATAGTCCTGGAATTCCTGGATGGAACCCAGAAAATGTTTGTCCGGCCGCAGCTCCAGGGGGATGTTTGCGGCAGCGGCGGTCTGCTGCAAGGCCGTCAACACCCGGTAATCCCCCGGCCGGACCAGGATGAGTTTCTGCGGTTGCAGGCGCCGCACGTCTTGGGCCAGGATCTCCCCAAAGGATTTGCCCCGGTCCAGCGCCGGATCGGGCCCCAGGGCATGATAGTGCACGGTTTTGCCCCGGGCTCGCAGCTCCTCCCGGAAATGGCGCATGGCCGAGAAAAAATAGGCCAGACGCAGTTTGTGGCTCCAGACATACGTGGCCTCTTCCTGCACCTCGGCCATCCATACCGCATCCATCCCCGGCTCAAAACCGACAAAGGCCTGGGATTGGTGATCCAGTTGATCACCCAGGACCAGGATCAGGTGGCGCAACGGCTGCTGGGTCATGTTCCGGCCGCCAATGCCTTGAGGAGCAATTCGTATAAAGCCAATAATTCCTCTCCCGGTGCCATTTCTTCCCCTGGCCGCCATAAGGCCGCCACAGTTTGATGGGAGATGCCCAGGGTCTGGGCCAGCAAGCGGGCCTGGTGCCAGGTGGGCAGCCAGATCAGTTTGGCGGCAACCTCCTCCCGGGAGCCCAAAATCTGTATAAAATGCCCCAGATTGAGGATAAAGTAAATGCGCTGCGGAAAAGGCGACGGCACGGCGATGTGCTCGTCCCGGTCCCAGACAAAACAGCCGACATGGGGCTGCCAGGGCAGACCCGCTTCCTTGAGGCGGGCCGCGGCCTGGCAATGCCGCGGGTCAAAGGGCAGGGGCGGCAGGTCCTGGGAGATATCAAAAGGCGTTGGCTTCATGTTCTCGCTCTCTCCCTGATCTTCGCCAGGGCCTCTTCCAGGGCTTCAATGACATCGGGGTCCACGGCGTCCTGTAAGGCCTGTTCCAGGGGGCCAAGCCATGGGCTCCCACCCCATTCGCCGATGAGGTATATAAGGTCGCCCTGCACGGCCAGGTCACTGCGGCTTATCTCCTGCCATAAGACCGGCAGGATGGCCGCCACCAACTCCGGGTGCTCGGCGCCCACCGTTTCCAGGGCCACCATGGCCCCCAGACGGATATTAATCTCCGGGTGCCAGAGCAACGGCAGGAAATGGGCAAAGATCCGGCCCTGGGTCAGCATCATTTCGCCCACGAGGCCGGCCTGCCCCTCCTGCATCATCCTCTCCAGGACCGATGTCGGCAACAGGGCGGGATCGTTTTTGGCGGCCAGGTCCAGGAGTTCACTGAGCTGAAAAGCCCCGGTCAGCCGGTAGAGACCGTTGACGATAACCGTAGGCACCGCCTTGATCTCCTGCTCCCGGGCCACGTCGGCGAAAAGGCCGGCATCGATCAGGGTGATCGTGGCCGCCGGCGTGGCGACCGTCAGGGGGAGGAGTTGGCGTACCATCTGGGGGCAGAACGGACACTGGGGCGCCACGAAAATAGTAATGTCCGGGGCCAGAGGGAGTTTCTGCCAGCGTTCCCGGATGGCCGGCGCCAGGACCGGGGCCTGGCCATCCAGGGCCAGGATAATCTCGGTGAAGAGCTCCAATTTTATGCCCGTGGGCACGGCATGAAACCGCCACCTCTCTCCCAGGTTGAAGCCGGGCAGTTCGTTTTCCGGGATGTCTTCGGTAACGACAGCTATGTTCGGCACGTATTGCTGCCAGGCGGCCACGAATGCGGCCAAAGCGGCGCTTTCCGGGCGCTGATTGCGGCCGAACCGCAGCGTCGCCGGTTTGGTTACTTTGTTCTGCCAGGCGGCCAGATAACGTGCGTCAGAGTCGGTCAGGGTCATGGTCATTATCTCGTTTCATCCTAAGTTGGCCGTGGGCCGGGCTCAGGACTCCTTTTCTTATTGTTTAGGGACAACCGACGGCTTTGTCAACCGAGGGCGGAATCAAGGTCCGGCGCCCGGTTAAGATTCATCCAACGTCAAGGCGTCGGCCGCAGACATCGACCTGATGGGCCAGGAAAACCAGAGTCCCGGCGGCGATCTGGTCCCGGCGGCGACCGAGCCAGGCCTTGAGCCGGTCGTGGTCGAACGATGTCTGGGCGATGAGGGCGGCCGCGATAAAATCCAGGATATACTGCAGGAAAAAGGCTTCCTCGGCAGGATAGGTGTGAGCTGCAGTCGGCCAAACCAGCCAATCAGAGCTGCCGGCGGCAAGAATCTCGGTGCGGTTCTGGATGAGGCCCTGAAGTAAGCGCCGCCCGGTCTGGCTATGGCCGCCCTTTCCTCCCTGCCGCCGATCCATGCTTTGGTGATAGAGGTTAAGAACCTCGGCCTCGAACTCCGGATCATAGGGGGGTTGGAAGCTGGTAAGGCCATCGAAATTAAGGGTAAAGTAATAAAAACCGCCCGGGCGCAGCAGACTCAGCAGGCGGGGCAGGCTTTCATCCAGGTCGAAAAGATCTAAAACCGCATGGGCGAGGACCAGATCAAACCGGGGGTTTGATTCTACCGCCAGGGCAAAAAAATCCTCGGGTCTGAGCTGAATCTGCCATTCCCGGCCCTGCCCGGACAAAACAAGGGTGGCGGCCTGGGCCTCGAAGTGCAGGCCACGCCTGGCGGCAAATTCCTGCAACCGCAGGCGGGCCGCGGCGATCAAGGCCGCTTCCCGGTCAATGGCGGTATAGACGGCCCGCGGCGTCAGCCCCCAGTCCCACAACCGCTCAATCATGGTGCCGAGGCCGCAGCCGATTTCCAGGATAGCCAAAGGCCGGCCATGGGTCTGGGCAGCCAGCGTCGTGCGCAAGGTCTGATAGACCCAACGGTTGAGACTGCGGTCATCCACTGTTTTCTTGGCGCTCAGGTAGCGGCAAAAGTCCTGCCGGATCATTGGGCACCGGTCATCTGCAAGAGAAAGGCCCGGATCGCAGCCCCGGTCTCTTCCCAAGTGGGGTGGCGGCCGATGCGCTCCCGGGCAGCCAGGCTCATGGCCAGCAGCCGGTGATGATCCGTGAGCAGGGTTGCCAGGGTTGCGCTCAGGGTTTGGACATCCCGGGGTGGAATCAAAAAACCATCCTGGCCAGGGGTAATTACCTCTCCGGCCGCCCCCTGGGCCGCGGCCAACGGCACCAAGCCGAAATACATGCCTTCCAGATAGACCAGGGCCAGGCCTTCCACAAAAGAGGGCACGGCCAGGATATGGCTCCGGCGCAGACAATCAAGCAATTTCTGGCCTTGGAGCACCCCCGGCAGGCAGATCCGGTGGCTGAGGCCGAACCGGCTGATCAGCCGGTAGATGGTGCGGCAATAGCCCGGATCCGTGCTGAGGCTGCCGGCCACGGTCAAGTGCCAGTCGGCCTCTCGCAGAGGGGCCAGGGCCCTGATGAGAATATCCAGTCCTTTTCGGGGAATGACCGCGCCCAGATAGAGGATCTGCCGTGGCCCCGGACTCCGCACTTTCGCGGTAATTTCCTCCGGGCTCAGGCCGCCCAGCCGATCTCCAGCCGGATAGGCAATGGTGCCGGGTCGGGTCGAACCCGTCAGGGCCTCCACCACCTGGCGGGTGTGGCGGCTGATATAAATAAAACCGTCCACTGACTGCAGATAACGCTTTTCGATCAGCCCATAACCGGCGTTCTGCCAGGCTGGCCGGGCCTCAGTGCACCGGAGCAGGTGCACTAAACTGATAATGGGATAAGGGAGACGGGATTTTAAGCGGTGGTTCAGCCAGAACAGGGAGGGATGGGTCAATTCGTCCTGGATCAGGGCGTCAAAGGGGGCCTGGCGCAGCCGCCGGATCAGGGCGCCTTTGAAATTATCCAAAAGACCTAGGGAGTATGGGCGCCAGGGCAGGGAGATGACCTCTACGGTGTCCCCCTGGCGGCGGAGATGCTCCACCATGTATCGATCATACATGAAGCCGCCGGTGACCAGATTCAAATCGCCGTAGATAACCAGCCCCAGGCGCATCAAAACTCCTCTTCATAGGCGGTCCAGGCGATGTCATTCTCCCAGATGGTCACCTGCAGGGCGCTGAGGTTGGGTGCGGCCAGCAGGTGGCGCAACTGCTGGCAGAGGATGCGGGCAAAATGCTCGATACTGGGGTTCAGGCCGGCAAACTCCGGCAGATCATTGAGGGTCTGATCCCGATAAGAGGCCAGCAGCTCCTCCAGCCGGGCCTCCACCTCAACGATGTCCA
>CALGOE010000115.1 GCA_937958145.1 uncultured Desulfobacca sp. | reverse complement strand
GCCCCTGCCGATGGCGGCCACAGGCCGCCCTATAAGGCTGACCACTGCCGATGGCGGCCACAGGCCGCCCTATAAGGCTGCCGATGGCGGCCACAGGCCGCCCTATAAGGCTAACCACTGACCACTGACTATGGCTGAGCAGACCAAACTCATTTACAAGTACTTGCGCCATGACAAGAAGTTCCCCCATGTCTGGTGTCCGGGCTGCGGCAACGGCATTGTGCTGGGGGCCTTGATTCGGGCCATTGACCGGACCGGCTACAGCAAGGATGACATCGTCCTGGTGTCGGGGATCGGCTGCGCCGGGCGCATGCCGGTGTATGTGGATTTTAATACCTTGCACACCACCCATGGCCGGGCCTTGACTTTTGCCACGGGGATAAAATTGGCCAAACCCCGGCTGCAGGTCATCGTCATCATGGGCGACGGCGATGCCACGGCCATCGGCGGCAATCATTTTATCCATGCGGCCCGGCGCAATCTGAATCTGACGGCGATCATTGTCAACAACAACACCTATGGCATGACGGGCGGGCAATATTCCCCCACTTCACCCTACGGCTCTTTGGCCACCACTGCCCTGTATGGCAATATTGAGCACCCCTTTGCCATCGCTGATTTGGCGGTGACGGCCGGGGCCGCCTTTGTGGGCCGGAGCACGGTGTTTCATGCCAATCTGTTGGACCGATTGATTGAGCAAGGGATGAAGAAACGAGGGTTTGCGGTCATCGAGGCCGTGAGTCATTGTCCTACCCTCTATGGCCGGAAGAATAAATTAGGCGGGCCGGTGGAGATGCTCTTGTGGCAGAAAGAAGCGGCGGTGCGGGTGGAGAAGGCCCAAAAAATGAGCGAGGCTGAGCTGGCCGGCAAGATCACCATCGGCGTTTTGGCGGACCGGGAGCTGCCCATCTACACCCAGGAACTCAAGCGCATCAGGGAGGCGGCCAAGGCCCAACTGGCGCCCAAAACCCTGGCGAAAGGGACCCGCTTGTGCGAGGACGGCGGTTGAGGAGCACCCAGTGGCAAGATTCGAAGTGCGGTTGAGCGGCTCGGGGGGGCAGGGCATTATTGTGGCCGGGATTATTTTGGCCGAGGCTGCGGGCATTTATGAGGGCAAGGAGGTCTGTCAGACCCAGGCCTACGGGCCGGAAGCCCGGGGTGGGGCCTCCCAGGCGGACGTGGTCATCAGCGACACGGAGATTGATTACCCCAAGGCGATCCAGCCTGATGTGCTGCTGGCCATGAACCAGAAGGCCTGCGATACTTATGCCCGGGATCTGAAGCCGGGGGGCCTGGTGCTGGTGGACAGCACGCTGGTCCACGATCTCCCATCGAAAAATGTTGTGGCGTTGCCCTTCACCCAGATCGCCCGCCAGGAGGTGGGCAAGGAGATGGTGGCCAACATCGTGGCCCTGGGGGCTCTGGCCAAAATCTCTGGCGTAGTGTCAGTGGCCAACCTGGAAAAGGCGGTCCTGGCCCGGGTGCCGCCAGGGACGGAGGAGCTCAACCGCCGGGCCCTGGCCGCGGGCGCGGCGGCGGCGGCGCAGTATGTGCGGACCCGGGTGCTCAAGTTTTTGGAGGAGGAAAAACCGGACGATATCTAATGAAAATCCAAGGTTTTTCCTGATTACGACTTTCCACTTTCCTGACGGAGTGAACATGCAGGAATTTATTTATAAATTAGTCAATCGCCAGGACCTGACGGCCGAGGAGATGACCCAGGCCATGGAGACGATCATGACCGGCGGGGCCACCGATGCCCAGATCGGCGCCTTTATCACGGCCATGCGCATGAAAGGGGAGACGGTGACGGAGATCGCCGCCGCCGCCCGGGTGATGCGGGCCAAGGCCACCCGCATCCCGGTGGCTGAGCCGGTGGTGGATTTGGACCGGGATGAGATCAATATTGACCGGGAGACCATCGTGGACACGGTGGGTACCGGCGGGGATGCCACCAATACCTTTAACGTCTCCACCACCACGGCTTTTGTGGTGGCCGGGGCCGGGGTGAAGGTGGCCAAACACGGCAATCGGGCAGTGTCCAGCCGCTGCGGTTCGGCGGACGTCATCGAGGCCTTGGGGATTAATCTCAGCCTGACGCCGGAGCAGGTGGCGGCATGCATCCGGGAGGTGGGCATTGGCTTCCTTTTTGCCCCGCAGTTGCATGGGGCCATGCGCTACGCCATCGGCCCCCGGCGGGAGATCGGCATTCGCACCATTTTTAATATTCTGGGCCCGCTGACGAATCCGGCCGGGGCCAACGTCTTGGTGGTGGGGGTTTATGAAGAGCGCCTGACCGATCTTTTGGCCGGGGTGTTGCGGGCCTTGGGCACGCCCCATGCCTTTGTGGTCTATGGCGAAGGGTCTTTTGATGAAATCAGCATCACCGGGCCCACTCGGGTGTGTGAGCTGAGCAATGGCGACATTCGCTCCTATACCATTACACCGGAGCAATTCGGCCTGCGCCGGGGGACCCTGGATGATATCCGGGGCGGTGATGTCTTTACCAACGCCGCCATAGTCCGGGCCGTCCTGGCGGGCGAGCCGGGGCCGAAGCAGGACATGGTGGCGCTGAATGCGGCGGCGGCGTATATTGGGGCCGGATTGGTGCCGGATTTTGCCGAGGGCATCGCCCTGGCCAAGGAGGTTATCGCCAGCGGCCGGGCGAGGGCCAAACTTGAAGCTTTGATTGCCAAAAGCAAATCCTTTGGGCCGCAGCCATGACAGGTATTTTGGATCGCATTATCGCTGATAAGGTCAGGGAGAATGTCCGGTTGTTCGGACCGGGGCGGCTGCAGGAATTTCAGGCCCGCATTGCTGGTCAGCCCCGGCCCCGGAGCCTGAAAGCAGCCCTGGACCGGGCGCCGGTGCCGGCCGTCATCGCCGAGATCAAAAAGGCGTCGCCGTCCAAAGGGCTGTTGGCGCCGGATCTGGACCCGCTGGCCCTGGCCTTGGAGTATCAGGCCCACGGCGCGGCGGCGATTTCGGTTTTGACAGAGCAGAACTACTTTCAGGGCTCGCCGGATTTTATTGTGCGACTGCGGCCCCATCTGTCTATCC
>CALGOE010000114.1 GCA_937958145.1 uncultured Desulfobacca sp. | reverse complement strand
AATTGCCAGAACGGTGCAAAGACAAAAAATCAAGTGAATACAATTAAATGTTTTGCAAACAACTATCTTATCTTTCATGAGCGTGGTTCCTGCCGGCTGCGGCTGCCAAGAGATGGTTCCACCTCGGCTGTCCTTGTTTTTCCCTTCCAAGTTCCCCGGCTGCCTTAGATGAGCCGCCAAGGTCGGTCCAGTTGTGGGCCCTTGCGGCCATGAGGCGGTCCTGGTCTCGAAATTTCTCATGACAATATACTATGTTTTTCACGGCGTTTGGTAGGAAGAATTCTGGCCGGGCGTTTGTTCCCAGCATGCAGAGGGGGGAAATGCGGCTTTGGCAGGATGGCGGCTGCATCTCAAAAAGACGGCGGCGGTAGGAGTGCAACCTGGCGTCAAGCTCTCCGCCGCGAATGGTGGGGGGAGGCTGTCAATCCCGAGAAGGAACCGAAGTTTCCTCAAGAATTATTATACCCAAGTAGCCGTCCACGGTGATGAGCTCCCCGGTGTGGATGAGGCGGGTGGCGTCCGGGACGCCGGTGACACAGGGCAAGCCATACTCCCGGGCGATGATGGCGCCGTGGATGAGCATGCCGCCCCGGCGCTCTACTACCGCGGCCGCCAAAGGCACCACGAAGGTCATGTTGGGGTCAACGGCGTCGCAGACCAGAATGTCTCCGGGCTGAAAGTCGGCCAGATCGGCAAAATTGTGGATGACCCGGGCCGGTCCCCGGGCCACACCCGGGCCGGCCGGCTGACCGATGAGTTGCCGGGCCTGGACCTGGATGGGTGATAAGGTCGGCTCCGCCGGCTTTGGCTGTTGCGGGCGATAGGCAGGGTCTTGCAGAGCCCGGATGATTTCTTCCTCCGGCAGAGGGTTCGGCAGGTCCACACCGCGGGCCTGCAAACGGCGCCGGGCTTCCTGCAGGGCCGCGGTTTTCTGGGACTCGAGGCGGCCCAGATAGAGATTATCATCATCCCGGAGGCGGTAACTGGCCTGAGCCAGCTCCAGGATGGCAGCCGCCTCCTGGCGCTTCTGGCCGGTAAATTTATCCAGAAAGGCTTGGGTCAGGGTTGCCGCCACCTTGGGCTGAGCCGGCGCTCGGGGCGGCTGGTCGGCCATGGCCGCAACCAGGCGCAAGATGGCCTCCGGGCCCTGTTGGCACTGGCCGCCCGTGGTCGGACAGGACAGATCCCCGAAGCGGTTGAGAAATTCATCTAACGCCCTTTTAAACTCTGCGGGCAGGGTGTCGTACTGACGCCGGCGCAATTGTGCCGCCAGATCGCGATCCCGGCGCACCTCCTCGGCAAGGGCGGCCAGACGTCGATTGCGTTCCAGGCTGGCCAACGGCGCCCCGGCCAACAGGGTCATAAATTCGTAGGGGTCCGCAGGGCGCATGGCGTCGTTATACAGTTGGCCGAAAAGCCGCATGCCGTGGGCAAAGGGGATAAAGTCCCGCCAGTAGACGGCCACCCAATGATTATGAATTTCCTGACGGCGGCGGATGGCCGCGGCCAGTTCCCCATCCGCAAGGGCGGCCAGGTCCTCCTGCTGCAGGGCCTCGGCCGCAGCGGTCATGGCCGGCAACAGTTCGTCCTCAATGCGCCGACGCAAAACCTTGAGGTTTTCATAGCTGCGCCGCAGACTGAGATACCAGGGGCGTTGGTCCTGCTTTTCGGTGGCCACCGTGGTAATGGGGCGGGATTGCAGGACATAAAGGCGCCTTTGCCGGATGGTCCACTCCACATCCTGGGGGCATCCGAAGGCGGCTTCGGCCTGCTGGGTCAGGGCGAAGATTTCCCGGACCTGGTCGTCAGTAAGTGGGGGCGAAGCAGACTGCCAGGGCTGCAGTTCCTGCAGTACGATGGTCTCACCTGCGGGCCGGTAGGCGGCTGGCCGGGACGAGGGCGGCACATGGGTAAGCCCTTGCGTGCGTCGATCAAGGAACCAGCGATCCGGTTCCACCACCCCATCCACCAGTCCCTGGTTGAGGCCATAGACGGCCTCGATCACCGCTTGACTTTCGTCGCTGGGGTTACGGCTGAAGGCGACGCCGGAGCACTCCCCGGCCACCAGTTCCTGGATGACCACCGCCATGGCGCTGGCCGCCACCTCCAGGCCCAATTCCTGCCGATACAGCAGGGCCGCGTCTGACCACAGAGAGGCCCAGACCAGGGCGATATGCTGGACGATGGCGGCGGCTCCCCGGATATTCACATACGACTCATGCAAACCGGCAAAAGAGGCCTGGGCCGAGTCCTCGCCCGGGGCCGAGGACCGCACGGCCACAGCCGCATCTCCAAAAAACCCCGCCACCGCCGCGGTCAGGCCCGCCGCCATGGTCGGCGGCAACGGCGTGGTCAGAAACATATTGCGGATGCGCAGGGCTGCATCCCAGATCTCTTCCCAACGCATTTCCTGGAAATCCTTGCGGTGCAGTTCCATGAGGATGCGTTCCCGCAAGCCCGTGGCGTCCACGTAGGCATTGTAGGCCTGAATCGGCACACAGCAGGCCCGGGGGACCAGGAAACCCAACTGGGCCAGACGGGCCAGGGCAAAGGCTTTGCCGCCGACCTGAGGCCGCAGCGCCGCCGTAATCTGCTCCAAGGGGATGAGGGAGCTCATGGCGTCACCCGATAGATGAGGACCTGCTGAAAACGGCTCACCAGTTCGTAGAGTTGAACCTGCAGGGCCATGAGGGCACAGGAGGGGGAACCGACAAATTCCTGCAGATGAGGGTGTCTGGACAAAAAGAGGGCGGCCAGGAGTTCTTTCTCCGGCCCGGTTATTTCCCGCACGGTTCCTTTGGCGGTCAGGGCTTGGGCGGCGTGGAAATCGGCCTCCTGTTGGGTCCGGGTATCGATGAAGAATGCCGCCCGGGGGTCTTGCTGCAGATTGGCATACTTGCGGGAGGTGCGGGTGGTGGCGAAGAGGATCTCCCGGCCGTCCGGGGAGGCGGCAAAGGCGACCAGGCTGGCGTGGGGTTGGCCGGCCTGGTGGGTGGCCAACACCGCCAGTTTCTGGGAATCCAAAAGCGCATTGATTTCGGCCGGAAGGCCGCTTGAGATGGTTGGGCTGACAGGTTTGGGGGACATAAAGGTCGTCCGCATCGTTGGCCGCAAGGCAAAAGAGTTCTTTAGATTAAACGGCAGTTATGGGGGGCTCGCCGGCGCAATGACCCCTCCAAACCGCACCTAGCCGCTGCCAAAGTGTTTGGCCAGATAGGCCACGGCATTCTGAAAGATCTTGAGACCGGCGCCGGGTGGGGCAGGGTAGGGGAGGCCCCGGCGGCGCCAGCTTTCTTTGTCCCGGGTCCAGGTGGGGTGTTGGAAGGCGCTGATAAAGGCCTCGGGGTGGGGCATCATCCCTAATATCCGGCCGCTGGCATCGCAGATGCCGGCGATATCACGCAAGGAACCGTTGGGGTTGGCTGGAAACCGTCCTTGGGCCAACTCCCCGGTTGCAGTGGCATATTGCAAAACCACCTGTTTGCTCTGGAATAAGGCGTTGACAACCTCGTCGGGGGCGTAGAATTTGCCTTCGCCGTGGCGTACCGGCAATTCCAACTGTTCGATCCCCTCGACGAAAGGACAGACAGTGGGCCGGACCCGTACATGCACCCAGGCGTCCCGGAAATTGCCGCAGTCATTGTGGATGAGGGCCACCTGGCGCTGAAAATAGACGCGGTGGAGGCCGGGGAGGAGGCCCATATTCACCAGCACCTGGAAACCGTTGCAGATGCCGATGATGACCTTCCCGGCCCGGATGAATTCGGCCAATTCATCCTTGAGGGCCATCTTCAGGCGCAAACCCAAAATGACGCCGGCGCCGTGGTCGTCGCCCCAACTGAACCCCCCCGGCAGGGCCAGCAGATGGTAATCCCGGAGCGCCACCTGCCCGGTGATCAGATCGGTGATATGGACCCGTTGGGCCGCAGCCCCGCTCTGATCCAAGGCAAATTTCGTCTCATGATCACAGTTGAGACCGAAACCATAGAGGACGAGGGCTTTGATGGTTGCCATGATTGTTCGTCCCGGGCCGACGTCCCGTCGCCCCCTTCTGAGCTATTTGCCGGAGGTCTTCTTCCGGGGTGCAACCTCTTTTTTCTGGCTCCGCTTCTGCTGCCGGGTTGCCAGTTCGATGACCTTTTCTTTCTTCACGACAACTTTCTTGGTATCTTTGCGCCACAGGTAAATAATGGGGCTGGCCACAAAAACCGAAGAGTAAGTGCCAACGAGGACCCCCAGGAGCATGGCCAGGGCAAAGTCCCGGATAACGACGCCGCCGAAGAAGAAGAGGGCCAGAACCACCAAAAACACCGTGGTGGTGGTGACAATGGTGCGGGAAAGGACCTCGTTGATGCTGATATTGATCGTTTTTTCTAATGATTCCCTTAGTTTGACCAGATTTTCGCGGATGCGGTCAAAAACTACGACGGTATCGGTGAGGGAGTAGCCGGCCAACGTCAGCAGGGCGGTAACCACCAGCAGGGTAATCTCTTTATCCAAGAGATAAAAGATGCCCAGGACTGCCAGGACGTCATGGAAGGTGGCGATGGCAGCGGCGACGCCGAAGACAAACTCAAAGCGCCAGGCCAGGTAGAGAATGATGCCGATGAGCGAGATGACGATGGCGATTATGGCCCACTTGCGCAGGTCTTTGCTCACCGAGGCGCCGATCTCGGAGGTGCCTTCAATAATAAACCGGTTGCCGCTCAGGCTTTGATTCAGCACGGCGCCGATCTCTTCGGCCATTTTGCCCACCGCTTCTTCAGATTTCTTCAGCTTGACCATGAGCCCTTTGCCGCCATCGGTGGGCTGGATTTCGGCGTGCCCCCAGCCTTTGGCATTCATGGCCTCCCGGACCGCCTCCACGGTAAAGGGCTGTTCGGCCCGGAACTGGACCATGGCGCCGCCGGCAAATTCCACCCCCAAGTTACCATGACCCCGGGACAGTTGCACAAAAGCCAGGAGACCCAAGGCACAGAGAAAGCCGGAGATGACAAAGGCGTATTTTCGGAAGCCGATGAAATCAAAATGGGTTTTGCCGAAGAATTCAAAAAATTTCAGTTCCTTAAGCCATTTCTTATAGATCAGGTAGTCATAAACCACCCGGGTGCCGAACAGGGCGGTGAAGAGATTGAGGATAACGCCAACGCTCAAGGTAACGGCAAAACCCCGGATGGGGCCGGTGCCAAAGAGGAAGAGGGCCACGGCGGTGATCAGGGTGGTGACATGGGAGTCGACGATGGTCAGGAAGGCCTTGTCGTAGCCGCCGTCAATGCCGGCCTTCAGGGGCTTGCCGGCCTGAAATTCCTCCCGCATGCGTTCATAAATCAGGACGTTGGAGTCCACCGCCATACCGATGGACAGGATGATACCGGCGATGCCGGGCAGGGTCAGGGTGGCGCCGAAGATGGACAAGACTCCCAACAGCATGATAATATTGAGGATCAAGGCGTAATTGGCCACCAGCCCGGAGAAACGGTAATAAAAGATCATGAAGGCGATGACCAGCAGGGTGCCGATGATACCCGAGACCATGCCTTTATGGATGGAGTCCAGCCCCAGGGTGGGGCCGACCGTGATGTTCTGGACCACCCGGACGCTGGCCGGCAGGGCGCCGGCCCGCAAAACGATGGCCAGATCATGGGCCTCTTCCGAAGTATAGGCGCCGGTGATCTGGGCCTTGCCGCCGCCGATGCGCTCTTTGATGGTCGGGGCCGAACGCACCACATCGTCCAGGATAATGGCCAGACGGCGGTTGACATTGGCGCCGGTGATCTGCCCGAACAACCGGGCGCCCGAGGCATTGAAATCCACGGAGACATAGGGTTCGTTGAAATCGCCGATCCGGACTGCGGCGCTTTTAATGGCGGCGCCGGTCATGAGGGCCTTTTTCTGCACCAGAATCGGCTGCCGTTTGATGCCTTTGGTCGTGCGGTCGATGCTCTTTTCGATGTAAATTTCCGTGTCGGGCGGCAGCTTCCCGGCCAGGGCCTGATTCAGCTCGGCATGATTGAACCCCGGCTTCAGCTTCCCGGAGGCCAAGGCCTGATCAATGAGCTCATCCAGGTTCAGGCCGTGCTGCTCCTCCACCAGCTTAAATTCAAGCTGCGCGGTCTGACCGATCAGGGCAATGGCCCGCTGGGGGTCTTTGAGACCGGGGAGCTGGACGACAATCTGATCGGTGCCCTGGGGAACGATAACCGGTTCGGTGACCCCGAACTGGTCAATGCGGTTGCGGATGATTTCTAAACTCTGGGCCTGGGTATTCTCCTGCAATTCGGCCAGAGCCGACGGTTTGATGGCCAGCGTAAAGACTACGCCGCTCCCTTGCCGGGAGAAGTCCTTGATCTCCAGTTGGGGAAATTCCTCTTTGAGCAGTTGGCTGAAGACTGCCTGTTCATCGGCCTTGAGCACCGTGACGGTGAGAGAATTTTTCCGGGCAGCCCCGACCGTGAGATCCAGCCCCCGTTTTTCGGCCAAGGTTTGCAGATCCTGGCCCTGCATGTTCAGGTTGTTCTCAACGAGCTGATCCAGGTCAACCTGCAGGATGAGGTGGGTGCCTCCCTTCAGGTCCAGCCCCAACCGGAAGCCTTCCCGCCAGATGTAATTCTTGTACCAGTCCGGGACCTGGATGCCCACCGACGGCAGCATGACAATAATGGAAAGCAGGGTGAGTATGACCAGGAAAAGAAACTTCAGCCGAATTTTTCGAATCATTCTTCAAACTCCTCCATCCCGCCGGAAGTCTGCCGCATACCGCTGCCGGCGGCGG
This sequence comes from uncultured Desulfobacca sp., assembly GCA_937958145.1. GTDB lineage: Bacteria > Desulfobacterota > Desulfobaccia > Desulfobaccales > Desulfobaccaceae > Desulfobacca. The sequence goes on along the minus strand of CALGOE010000114.1, from coordinate 15,598 downwards.
GCAGAGGCAGAATTATGGGTCTCACTGATCGTTCGTGAAGATCTAGAAAGCATTGGCCACCGGCCCCGGCGCAGCCAATTGCTCTTAACGCCGATTTATTCTGACACCGAATAGAATTTTTCCTCGGGCAGCACCACACATGTGAGCTTATTGCCATACACGGCCCCGGTGTCTATGCCGATTTTGTTGGGTTGCACAAAGGGTTCGCGCATCGGCGTGTGACCGAAGATGACCCGCCGGCCGAAGTCATAATCCGAATTGATGAACTCTTTGCGAATCCACAAAAGGTCATCTTCAACCTGGGCCGCCAGCGGCACCGCCGGCTTCAGACCTGCATGCACAAAGATATATTGGTCGGTGGCGTGATAGAGTTTCAGCGTCTCGTAGAAATCCCAATGTTCCGGCGGCAGGTTGCGGTTGAGGCGATCACCATACTCTCCCCAATAACTGGCCACCGTGGTGACGCCGCCGTTCATGAGGAAGAGCATCTCTTCTTTGCCGTCCAGGTAATCCAGGAACATGCGTTCGTGGTTGCCCATTAAACAGATTATATTCTCAGGATTGTAATTTTTTTTCAAGTCAATAATGAAATCCACGACCTCAGCTGATTTGGGCCCCCGATCAATATAGTCACCCATAAATACCACTTGATGGCGGTCCAGATCAGGATTGACGAGATCGAATAATTTTTCCAGATGGTAGAGACAGCCGTGAATGTCGCCAATAGCGTAAATCATACTGAAAAACCGTGAGCGTTCAACGTGTCATTGCCAAAGGCAGGTTGAACTCCTTATTATGCCCTGTTTGCTATCTTCTGGGCGATGTTATCTGCTTTTTCCTCCCCCCGTGGGAGAGGGTAAAAAAAACCCTTAATTTTGGCGGTTGGCAAAGCCAAAAATCCCTGTTGGGGGTTAGGGGAGGGGTTTCAAGGGAGGCGGGAAGGGCCTCAGGCCCCTGGCCCCCCTCCTTTGAAGATACCGTCAACAACCTGTTAAAGCCACCGGAACAGTTTTTCCCGGCGGTCCAGCCGCGTCAACCCAGCCTGGCGGGCCATTTCCAGGGCCTGCCGGTGTTCCTCGCCGGTGAGGAATTTCCCCAGCGATGGATGCTGGTACGCCTGGCCACAGGGCCGATACTGCCCCATGACATTCACATAGGTCTGAGGCGAAATTTCTGTGGCCAAAAACTCCATCACCTCTTTGGTGCCGGCCAGACCGTCGGGCAGGACCAGGTGGCGGACCAACAACCCCCGTTGGGCCACACCCTGATCATCCATGACCAAATCGCCGACCTGGCGATGCATCTCTTTCAGCGCCAAGCGGGCCACTTCCGGGTAGTCGGCGGCGTTGCACAACTGGGCGGCCACTGCCGGATCCCAGAACTTAAAATCGGGCATGTAAATATCAATAATGCCATCCAACAATTGCAGGGTCGGCACCGCATCGTAGCCGCCGGTATTATAAACCAGCGGCACCCGCAGGCCGCCCTCAATGGCCAACGGCAGGGCCGCCAAGATCATGGGCACCTGATGGGACGGGGTGACAAAATTGATGTTATGGCAGCCCTGGGTCTGGAGGCGCAGCATAATGGCGGCCAGGTCTTCCACCTCAATCTCTTCGCCCTCACCGCCGTGGCTGATTTCCCAGTTCTGGCAGAAGATGCAGAAAAGATTGCAATGGCTGAAAAAAATAGTACCCGAGCCGTGTTGCCCCACCAAAGGGTCTTCTTCGCCGAAATGGGGCCCGAAACTGGCCACCACCGGCTTGTCGCCGGTGCGGCAGATCCCCAGCTCGCCATGCCGGCGGTCCACCCGGCAACGGTGCGGGCAGATCTCGCAGGAAAGTAGAATCTCATAGGCCTTCTGGATGCGGGTCTGCAACTGACCTTCCCGGAAGGTCTTGACATAGGCCGGTTCAAATGCTGCTCTGGCACTGGTCATGAATTACAGGCCTCGTAGTTGGGTCATAATGAGGGAAGATTTCCGGCCTGGCAGCTACCAGGCGGGTTCCACCTGCAACGCTTCCACCAGACCGGCGGGCAGGTCCCGGAGGAAGCGGGACACCGCATTGAAGGTCGTTCCCAAATATCTATTATAACTGACGGTGGGATAAAGGAGATATAAATATCGCCGGGCCCGGGTGGCGGCGACATACAGCAGGCGTCGTTCCTCTTCCAGCTCCTCTTCCCGTTCCTGGGAATAGGCCGAAGGGAAGCGGCCCTCGGCCAGCCAGATGATAAAAACCGCCTCCCATTCCAAGCCCTTGGCGGAATGGACCGTGGACAGCGTCAGATAATCATGGGGCGCAGCGCTCACGTCCGCCAGGCTGGTGGGGGGCTCCAGGGTGAGGTCGTTGAGAAAATCCCCCAGGGCTCGGTAGCGGGCGGTAATGGTCAGAAGGTGCTCCAGGTCCCGGAAGCGCTTCGGGTAATCATCAAAATGGGCCTTGAGGATGGGCTCATAATAGGCCAAAGCCAGGTTCAGGCGGCTGGCCGGGGTCAGATCAGGGTTCTGGAGCTGATCGAGGAGTTCCGCTAAAGGCTCTGTGGCGGCGCGAATCTTGGCGCTCTTGTGCGAGGTCAGCCACTGCAAGGCGCTCGCCAGGGAAAAATTATCCTGATGCAGCTGGGCCAGGAATTTCTGGGCGCTCTTCTTGCCGATGCCGGGGACCAGTTGCAGGAGGCGGTTCCAACTGAGGGAATCCCGGGGATTGGCAGCGACCCGCAGATATGCCAGCAGATCCTTGATGTGGGCGCTCTCCATGAATTTAAAGCCGCCGAATTTCATAAAAGGTATCTGCTCGCGCAGGAGTTCAATCTCCAGATCAAAGGAGTGATACGCGGCCCGGAAGAGGACCGCCATATCCCGATACGGCGTGCCCTGGCGGTGCAGCTCGGCCACCGTTTGGCAGAGCAGCCGGGATTGTTCATTTTCACTGCCGGTCTGCAACAAAACGGGTCTGGGTCCCTGTTTTTTCTTGGTAAACAGGCATTTGGTATACTTCTCGCTGGCCTGGGCGATAATGGTGTTGGTCAGATCCAGGATCGGTTGGGTGCTGCGGTAGTTTTCCTCCAGTTTGATGATCCGGGTGCCGGGAAACAGGCGAGGGAAGTCCATGATATTACGGAAGTTGGCGCCGCGGAACGAATAAATGGACTGGGAGTCGTCGCCCACGGCCATGACATTGTCGTGGGTAAAGGCCAGCAGCCGGACGATGTCGGCCTGCAGGCGGTTGGTGTCCTGGTATTCGTCCACCATGATATACGCATAGCGCTGCGACAGCTCCAGTCGGAGGTCATCATGCTCCGCCAGCAGCCGCCGACCCTCCAGGAGCAGATCATCATAATCCAAAAGCTGGTGTTCTTTTTTATGGCGTCGGTAATGCTCAAAAAGATCAGCAATAATCGTCGTCTGCTCAGCGAATTGGGGATAATCGCTTTTCATGAGCACGTCCAGATCCAGGCCTTTGTTGATCAGGGCGCCGAAGATCTGGACCAGCGTTTCCCGCCGGGGGAATTGACCCGGTCCCGCCTGAATGGGCAGACGATCCCGCAACATTCTGACCAGATCGGCCTGATCATGGCGATCCATGAGAGTAAAGCTGCTGTCGTAGCCCAGGCGGTGACCATAACGGCGGAGCCAGGAGTGGCAGACGGCATGGAAGGTGCCGCCGGCTACCTGGTGCAGGGGACGGTCAATGAGCAGGGAGGCCCGGTGCAGCATTTCCTGGGAGGCCTTGCGGGTGAACGTCAACAGCAGGATATGCCAGGGCGCCACGCCCTGTTCCACGAGGTAGGCCAGCCGATAGACCAAGGTGCGGGTCTTGCCGGAACCGGCCCCGGCAATGACCAGGACCGGGCCCTCGGTGAGGGTTACCGCCTCATACTGGGCCGGATTCAGCTCCTGCTGATAAGCAAGACGGCGATTGCTGCCGCCAGCGTCGGGGTCAAAGGCCTGAGGCCGGCTCAAGGGCGGTACCTCATGCAGATAGCCGTTGGCAATAGTCGACGATGGCGGCCGCCAGGGCAGGAATGGTATAGGTCGAGGGCTGAATCTGGGGTGCGTGGCCATATTTTGCCAGGGTCTGGGCGGTAATGGGGCCGATGGCGGCAATGACGGCCTTTTTTGCCAATCTGTCGAACTGCTCCCGGCCCACCAGTCGGATGAAATTACTTACCGTGGAGGAGCTGGCAAAGGTGAGGACGTCCAGTTCCTCTTTCTGGATGGCCGCGGCCGTGACCGGCGGCAGGGTTGAAGGGGCCACGGTCTTGTAGCTGGGGACCACCTGGACGACGGCTCCCCGGCGGGCCAATTCCTGGGGCAGGATCTCCCGGGCTTCCTGAGCCCGGGGCAGTAAGACCATCTGGCCGGGCTGCACCAAGGGGGCCAGGCTGGCCGCCAAACCCTCGGCCCGAAAATCGGCTGGCACCACATCGGCCACCAGACCATACTCCCGCAAGGCTTGGGCCGTGGCTGCGCCGATGGTGGCCAGTTTACAGCCGCCCAGGGCCCGGACATCCCGGCCGGCGCAAAAAAGCCGGTCAAAAAAGGCGCTGACGCCATTGGGACTGGTAAAGATCACCCAATGAAAATCTGCCAGACGATTGATGGCCTTATCCAAAGCCGTATACTGATCATCCGGCGGTTGCACCTCGATGGTGGGGGCCTCCAGACAATGGGCGCCATACTCGGACAGAACCTTGACAAAGGCGCTGGCCTGCTGCCGGGAACGGGTCACCAGGATGCGTTTGCCCCAAAGGGGACGGTTTTCAAACCAATTGAGCTCGGACCGCAGCGACACCACCCCACCCACGACAAAGATGGCCGGGGGCATCAGACCGGCCTCCTGGACCTTTTGAGCAATATCCGTCAAGGTGCCGGTCACCGTGCGCTGGGCCGGCGTGGTGCCGCGGTGGATGACCGCGGCCGGGGTGTTTGCCGCCTTGCCCCGGGAGATCAGTTCCCGGCAGATGTCCGGCAGATTCTTGACCCCCATGAGGAAGACCAGGGTGCCGGGACTCTGAGCCAGGACGTCCCAGGGGATGGCGCTGGCCTCTTTGCTGGGGTCCTCATGGCCGGTAATAAACGACACCAGCGAGGCATGCTGGCGGTGGGTCAAGGGGATGCCGGCGTAAGCGGGCACGGCAATGGCGGAAGTGATGCCGGGCACCACCTCAAAGGGCACACCGTGCCGCCGCAGCTCCTGGGCTTCTTCGCCGCCCCGGCCGAAGATGTAGGGATCGCCCCCTTTGAGGCGGACTACGGTCTTTCCCTGCCGGGCTTTCTCCACCAAAAGCTGATTAATATCCGGTTGGGGCAGGGTATGATCGCCGCCTTTCTTGCCGACATAAATCCGCTCTGCCTCCGGCGCCGCCTCGGCCAGAAAGACATCGTTGGCCAGATAATCATAGACGAGGCAATCGGCCCGGCGGATTAATTCCAGGGCCCGGGCCGTGATCAGGCCCGGATCACCGGGACCGGCGCCCACGAGATATACTCTACCTAAAGAAGTAGCTGCCATAAAATAGTTTCGAGTTTCGAGTTGGAAGTTGTACGTTGTTGGTTAATAGTTATCCAGCAGGTCGCCTAGGGCTTCCTCGTAGGGGTAGGTCTCAGACCCGCCCCTGCCGTGAATATCCGTATAATTTTATTTACATGCGTAGATTTATAGGGTGTGCCGTGCACGCCAGTTCCGGCGGCTATTGAAGCAACTTATTAAAATTTATAATTATAATCTTGTAGCCTCTTGCGAGCGATTGCCCTATCCTCATCGGGGAATTTCTTCTCCCTTTTCCCTCTTCCCTTTTTCCTGCCTTTCATATCGGTCCTTCTCGCTGTAAATACAGCCGCAGTATTGTTGCCGGTACAGGCCCAGGCGTTTGGATTCGTCAACCCCTTCCCGCCAGCCCTGGCGGAAGTCGGCGTAATAAAACGGTATGCCCACTTCCTGTCCGATCTGCGTGCCGATTTCCCGGATGCGGTCATGCTGCTGATAGCGGCTGTAGAGCAGGGTGCTGCTGAAGGCGTCGCAGCCCAGCTGGCGGGCCATGTGGGCTGCGGCCTGCAGGCGCAGGGCGTAGCAGAACTGGCAACGCTCCTTTTCCCGGTAGACCACTGCCCGCAGGAACTCCTCCAGGTCATAAGACCGGTGCACGGTAAGGGGCAGGGCCACGATTGCAGCATACTCATCCAGGGTCTGCAACCGGTGCTGGAACTCCTGATAGGGGTGGATATTGGGATTATAAAAATACCCCTGCACCTGGGCGCCCTCCTCTCGCAGGACCCGCAGGGGATAGATGGTGCAGGGCGCACAGCAGAGGTGCAAAAGGATCTTCATGGGGTTTTTGCCTTATCGGCGCCGCCAATAACTCCCGTTGGGGCAGGGGGAGGGGTTTGAGGGGAGGGGGCAGGGGGCTAGGCTCCTGGACCTCCTCCCCTCGAGACATTCCTAAAAGCGCATGACCTGCTGGCAGGTTGCGCCCAACTCCCCGATATTGCGCACCACCGTCACGCCGGCGGCCTCCAGGGCGGCAATCTTGTCCACGGCTTTGCCGCTGCCGCCGGAGATGATGGCGCCGGCATGTCCCATGCGTTTGCCCGGCGGCGCGGTCATGCCGGCAATAAAGGCCACCACCGGCTTGGTGACCTGTTCTTTGATGAAGGCGGCGGCTTCTTCTTCGGCCGTGCCGCCGATTTCGCCGATGAGGACGATGCCCTGGGTCTGCGGATCGGCCTGATAGAGTTTCAACATATCGATGAAATTGGTGCCGATGATGGGGTCGCCGCCGATGCCCACGCAGGTGGACTGGCCCAAACCCCGCAGGGTGAGCTGGAACACGGCTTCATAGGTCAGGGTGCCGCTGCGGGAGACCACGGCCACCGGCCCTTCGGTATGGATGGGGCCGGGCATAATGCCCACCTTGGCCTTGCCCGGTGAGATAATGCCGGGGCAGTTGGGCCCGATCAGGCGGATGTCCGTCCCCTCCAGACGCCGGGCTACCTTGACCATGTCCAGGGTGGGGATGCCCTCGGTGATGCAGACGATGACCTTGATGCCGGCACCCGCCGCTTCCAGAATGGCGTCGGCGGCAAAGGCCGGGGGCACAAAAATCAGCGAGGTATTGGCACCCGCCTGGGCCACCGCCTCTTTCACCGTATTGAAGACCGGCACCTCGTCCATCTTTTGGCCACCCTTGCCGGGCGTCACGCCGGCGACCACCTTGGTGCCATAAGCGATGCACTGCCGGGCATGGAAAGAACCTTCTTTACCGGTTATGCCTTGCACAACAACACGGGTATATTCATCAACCAGAACACTCATGGATAACCTCGTAACAATGGAGTGGGGAGAGGCCAATGGCCCCAGCCGTCGGCCCGTCCCCCCAAAAATCAGCAATATTTCAGGCCAACGCCGCCACTTTGTGGGCCGCATCCAACATATCGCCGGCAACGGTGAAGTTCAGGCCCGACTCTCCCAACAGGTTGCGGCCGATCTCACAGTTGGTGCCTTCCAAACGGACGATAATGGGGACATTGACGTTCACTTTTTTGGCGGCTTCCATGACCCCTTCGGCCAAGACATCGCAGCGCAGGATGCCGCCGAAGATATTGATCAAGATGGCCTTGACCCGGGGATCCGAGAGGATGATACGGAAGCCGTTGGCGATCATATCGGCGCTGGCGCCCCCGCCCACATCCAGGAAGTTGGCCGGCTCTGCTCCTGCCAATTTAATGAGGTCCATGGTGGCCATGGCCAGACCGGCGCCGTTCACCATGGCCCCGATGGTGCCATCCAGGCGGATATAATTCAGATTATGTTTCTTGGCCTCCAGTTCCAGGGGATCCATCTCATCGGGATCTTCCAGCTCCAGGAGTTCCTTATGACGATAAAGGGCATTGTCGTCAAAGGTGACTTTGGCGTCCAGGGCCAGCATCTGGCCGTCAGCCGTCACCACCAGGGGGTTGATCTCCACCAGGGAACAGTCATAGGCTTCGAACATCTTATATAAATTGGTGATAAACCCTGAGGCGGTGCGCAGCAACATGGGATCAAGCCCGACGCCAAAGGCCAGATTGCGGGTCTGATAAGGCTGGAGTCCGACCGCGGGATCGATGGCCTCTTTGATGATCAACTCGGGGGTGCGGGCCGCCACCTCTTCGATCTCCATGCCGCCGGCAGAGCTCATCATGATGACCGGGCGGGCCTGGGCCCGGTCGATGACCACCCCCAGGTACAGTTCCTGTTTGATATCCAACGCTTGTTCGACCAGCACCTTCTTGACAAGGCGTCCTTCGGGGCCGGTCTGGTGGGTGACCAGGTTCATGCCCAGAATGGCGTCGGCCAGACTGGTCACTTCGGAGAGGGAGGAGGCCACTTTGACGCCGCCGCCTTTGCCGCGACCGCCGGCGTGGATCTGGGCCTTGACCACAAACCGGTCGCCACCGATGCCCTCGGCTACCTGGTAAGCTTCATGGGGAGTGGTAGCCACCCCGCCCTGAGGGATGGGGACGTTGAATTTTTGGAAGAGTTGTTTTGCCTGATATTCATGAATTTTCATGAGCCATCCTTTCCTGATCTGACGCTGCCGGCCGATGGGGGCCCGCTAAAATTTTTGGGGGCGCTGCCGAGCCACCGAAGTCATGGCCCGGATCCCGGCCCCAGCCTTAGAAAATCGGCTGTTTGAAGCGGATCTCCAACCCACGGCGCTTTAAATAATTTAAAAATAAATCTACGAAATTTTCCGCCGATTTCTCCCACAGGTCAGCATACTCAGAGAATTCGGGGGGGATCTCCTGCTTATTCTCCCGGACAAAATCCTGCTTAAGACTCTCCAAGTCGACATATTGCAGCATCTATCTACCTTTCTCCGCGGCCCCGAAGTTACGGTCACAAGGGGAAGAGGAGGTTAATAATCTTATCCGTGTCCTTTTCCCGCAACTGTAAGCGCAATTGCGTCGGCTGACCTGCCTCAGCCGGGAAAAAAATGATTCCTTGGGAAATCTCCTGAGGTCGGATGACGTTGTTCTTCAGGGAACGGTTATGTAAATCGTCGGCGATCTGGCGGGCCAGGGCCGTATCGCCAGCCCCCTGGCTGGCTCCCAGGATGGCGCCGGCTGCCCCACCGGTAACCGCCCCCCGCATGGCATAATCCCCGGCCGAGCGGCCGGCCGCCACCCCGATGGCGGCGCCGATCAGAGCCCCGGCGGCACTCCCCAGCACGGCCCCTTTCCCCACTCCTTTGATGGTCTCACCCGCGGCGCGGGCCCGTTGCACCCGGTCATAGGCGCTTTGATTATCCAGGACCGGAAACAATTCCTGCCGGTCGTTTACCAGGAAGGTCTGGGAAGGGTTGATCTGATAGGTCTGGACGGTCTGATTGTCAAAAACCACCTGGACCGGGAGCAACCCTGCCCTCAGGATATTGAAGCCAAAGGCATTCTTGGCCTCCAGCTCGTTTTGCCAAACCGAGGCGGCGCTGCTTAAACCGTCAACGTTCTGGGCATTGGCATAGGCCTGGGGCAGCCGGAAAGGCGTCACCTGGGGCCGATAGGTGGAACAGGCCAATAAAAACAGAGCAATCAGAGCGACCGCCCCAAAACGGCGGGCCGAAGACTTCCGGGAAAAACCGGTAACATAATCTGTCATGGCAGTACGTTCTCTGCTTGGCGGTCACCCAGCCATTGGGGGAAGAAATTGGCAACAAAGGCAGTCTTGAGGAGAAAAAAAACTTTTTTCCTGGCCACTGCTATCTCTTGCCTTTTCCCTGGTCCCCGTTTTCCGTTAAATGCATCTGAATCCTGACCAGCTCCCGGCATCTGCCATTCTCAGCAATATCCAGGACCACTCCCTGAAGTTGCAGGTTTTGGCTGGCTACTTTGAATTTCTGCGGCAGTTGCGATAAAAAGCGGGTCAGGATCACCTGGCGATCCATGCCAATGACGCCGTCCATGGGGCCGGTCATGCCGGCGTCGGTCAGATAGCCCATGCCCTGGGGGAAGACCCGCTCATCCGCGGTCTGCACGTGGGTATGGGTGCCGATCACGGCGCTGACCCGACCGTCCAGATACCAGGCCAGTGCTATCTTCTCACTGGTGGCCTCGGCATGCATGTCCACGAGGATGACTTTAATATCTCCCTTGAGCGTGGCCAGTTCCCGGTCCGCGGTCCGAAAGGGGCACTCCAGGGGACTCATGAAGATCCGGCCTTCCAGGTTCAGGATCGCCGCCAACTCGCCGCTGGCCGTTTCAATGACGGTGAGGCCCCGTCCGGGCGTGCCCGGTGGGTAATTGGCCGGCCGCAGCATGCGATCCGTGCTCTCCAGATACGCCTGGATCTCTTTGTGTTTCCAGACATGGTTGCCGGTGGTGATGACGTCGATGCCCAGCTGGAACAGTTGTTCCGCCACTTCCGGGGTGATGCCCATGCCGCCCGAGGCATTTTCGCCGTTGGCCACCACCACGTCAATATTAAATTTATCCACCACCTTGTGCAGGAGCCCGGCCAGCGCTTTGCGCCCCGGCGCTCCCATAATATCACCGATAAAAAAAATCTTCATGGACAAACCTGCCGGTCTTGCGCCGACCTATAATCTTTTACTCAAGCCCGGCAGATTTGCAAAGAAAAATCGTTGCCGCCGGGAAAAAATTAGCGGGCATAATCCACCGCCCGCGTTTCCCGTATGACCGTGACCTTGATCTGACCGGGATAGGTCAATTCTGACTCAATTTTTTTGGTGGCCTCCCGGCACAACAGAAAGGCCTCTTCATCGCTGACCTTATCGCTGTCGACGATGAGCCGGATTTCCCGACCGGCCTGGATGGCGTAAGTTTTATTGACGCCATTAAAACTGCGGGCGATCTTCTCCAATTCCTCCAGGCGACGGACATAGGTCTCCAGCATCTCCCGCCGCGCCCCGGGACGGGCTCCCGACAGGGTATCCGCAGCCTGGACCAGGACCGCCAGCACGCTCTCGGGCGGAATATCCTCGTGGTGGGCATGAATGGCATGGATCACCCGATGGGACTCCCCGTAACGTTTGGCCAGCTCCGCACCGATGAGGGCATGGGGCCCCTCCACTTCGTGGTCCACCGCTTTGCCGATATCATGGAGCAACCCGGCCCGCTTGGCATGTTTGACATTCAGGCCCAGCTCCGCCGCCATGATACCGCACAGGTAACTGACTTCAATGGAATGCTGCAGGACGTTCTGGGCATAACTGGTCCGATAGCGGAGTTTGCCCAAGAGTTTGACCAATTCGGGATGGAGGCCGTGCACGCCGGCATCAAAAGCCGCCTCTTCGCCAGCCTCCCGGATACTGGTCTCCACTTCCTGATTGACCTTTTCCACCACTTCTTCAATCCGGGCCGGATGAATGCGGCCGTCAAGGATCAGATGCTCCAACGAGCGGCGGGCCACCTCCCGGCGGATGGGATTGAAGGCCGAAAGGATCACGGCCTCGGGCGTGTCGTCGATAATTACATCCACACCCGTAGCGGCCTCCAAGGCCCGGATATTGCGCCCTTCCCGCCCGATGATGCGCCCTTTCATCTCTTCATTGGGCAGGTTCACCACCGACACGGTCTGTTCCGCCACATATTCGCTGGCATACCGCTTAATAGCCAAGCCTATGATTTCCTTGGCTTTTTTGTCGGCAATCTCCCGGGCTTCCGTCTCAAGGCGCTTAACCAGCCGGGCGGCGTCGGTGCGCACCTCCCGTTCCAGGTTCTTCAGGAGGATATTGCGGGCTTCCTCGGAACTGATCCCGGCCAACCGCTCCAATTGCAGCTTCTGTTCGGTAATGAGATGATGATAATAGGCTTCCTTGTCTTTGATCTCCTTCTCCAGGATCTCAATGGCTTTCTGTCGGTTTCCCAGCTCCGATTCCTTCCCGTCCAGAATGCCCATCTTCTTTTCCAGATGCTCTTCTTTCTGGAGCAGGCGTTTTTCCAGATTATTCAGTTCTTGTCGACGTTCTCTGGTTTCCCTGTCGAACTCCACCTTCATCTGGAAGAGCTGGTCTTTGGCCTGTAAGGCCGTCTCCTTTTTGATGGCCTCGGCGTCACGGCGGGCTTCGTCCAAGATCTTTTTGGCCAGATTCTCCACCGAATCAATGCGCGATTCGATGATCATCCGGCGGAGATAAAACCCAGCGAATATGCCCAAAACGCCGCTTATGCCCACCGCTAATAATGACACGGATTCCAGCGGCAACCCCATAGATCTTCCCCTCTGCGCTCTATCAAAAACCACACCCGGCAACCCGATCCGGGGCGGCGAAATGCACAATAGTTCGCTTGTGAAACGTGTGAAAGAAAGAATCGGCTACCAGCCGGAAGAGGGTGGCATTCAGGGGTAAGAAACGGCGAATGGCGGATGACAAGGCCTCAGATACGGGCAAAGACTCGCTCAATCTTTACGTGGCTATGCTCTCTGAGAAACCTCCTCTGAAAATAGTCAGTATCATTGCCAACAAACATGCTCGGATATGAACATCTCTTCTGTATATGCAGAACCCAGAGGTTCGAAAAACAAAACATTCGCACGAACGTCGTTTCTTGTCGTCCTGATCCGCAACAACCCTAAAATATTATAAATGCGGCTGGCATGCCCAAAGAAATTCACTCCCCCGCGAACGTGACGTGTCGGCAGGCCGTTCTTGAACCGTAGGTGGACACGTGGGTCTGCCATGATACTCCTTTAGGCTGTCCCGGGAGGGATATGCACACCGGAGTCTGACTGGAGTCCCGGTTCAAATAGTGTTGGATCAATAATGGATCTGCCAATCACCTTCACCGCAGGGGAAGTGAACTTTTTATTTCCAGTAATTGAATTAAATTTTTCGACTTAACTTCAATCTCCCGTTGGAGATGATGGAATTCCTCCTTCAATTCAAGGTAATCAAACGCGAGGTTCAACGCCGCGAGGATCGCAATGTCTTCATTGGCGGCCTTTGGCAAGGCTCTTCGCGTTTCTTGGATCTTTTCCTGTACCAAATAAACTACATTTTCCAGGTGTTGGGGGGAGGTATCGCTCCTCAGGGTAAAGGGTCGTCCTAAGATCTCAACCTTTTTAGTAATTGACGTAGAAATAGAACCTTCTCCTATTTCTCGGGACCTAAAACTTCTAATTTGTGTAATAATTGATCGAGGCGTTGTCGAACCATGTCCCGTTCTTTGTTTAACTTGGTTACCGCCTCTCTGGTCTCGGCCAAAGCTTTTTCTTGCTCCTCCAACATCTTCATGAGGGTCGCATTTTCACTCTGCATGGTCTGGTATTGCCCGAGAAGGTCTTCCAACTTGCGTTCCAACACCTCAAATAGTTCCAGCGCCACGGTCGGTTCCTTTCTTTGGCGTCATGCTATGATTGTATTCTTTGTTGTCAAAAAGTCAAGGTGTTTTCTGAAGGGAGAAGGAGGAGGCGCCAAGGGGCTTTTGACCAAGCGTCACAACAACTTATCCTACCAAAAAGCAGGGGTTTTGCAAACGCTCATTGCCTGGCGGGTGAATACGGCGACGCCCCGGGGCGGCGGTCACAACGGCTGGTGGAGAGAAGAGTGGCTCAGGATGGAGGGAACGCCACCAGCAGGAAAATCGGCTGGCGTAAGCAAAGGTCAACGCTGCCCATCGCCCTCCGGCCGGGGGCAGCAGCAGTCGGCGTCCCGACGGAGGCAATGACCGGCCGCCACAGCCAGGACTTTCTGACTGACCCCCCGGCCCAGGACCATTTTGCTGCCATTGAGGCTGACGACCAGGGAACTGCCGTTGTTCTGGCAGATGGTCAAACGTTGGCCAGGAAAGAGTCCCAGGGCCAACAGACGTCCCTGCAGTTTGCAACCGCCCAAAAATCCGGTGACAACGACGTCCTGGCCCGCGGCAAAGGTGGCCAAGGGCTGGGTCAGAGGGCCTGCCAACGGCAGCGTGGCCTGATCAGACATGGTGCTCCTCATGGTTTGGGGCCGGCGTCTGGGATTGACATTGGGGACAGTAGCCATGCACTTCTAAAATATGTTTGGTGATCTGATAGCCGTGGGCCTGGGCCAGCTTCTTTTCGATCACCGCCATGAGCGGTTCTTCAAATTCCACTATGGCGCCGCATTGCGCACAGCGCAAATGACAGTGGTGCGGCCGGCCATAAATCTGCTCGTAGTGCCAATGACCGTCTTCGTAATTCACTTCCCGGATGAGGCCGCAATCCACCAACAGGGGCAGGGTCCGATAGATGGAGGCCTTGGAGATCTTTTTGCCCTGGGCCAAAAGCCGCAGAAACAATTCATCAACGTCAAAATGTTCCCGTTTGCGGAAAATCTCCAGGACAATCGTTTCCCGTTCCTGGGTCTGGCGCAGCCCCCGGGATCTGATAAATTCCTTAAAAACCGCCAATTCAGGCACGTTAGCCTTATTATGTATATTGAGAACCATTAACAATAATATACTTCCTGTGGTTCTCTTGTCAAGGCAGGTTTCTCAAAACCGGCGCCGATAGGACATGCCTTCCCGAACCCGGTTTTGGGCCAGCTGCAGGCCGGCTTCCCGGGGGTATAAGTGTTTCTCCTGCATGAGGCGCAGGACCGCGTGGCAGTTCTCTCTGATCTTTTCCTGGATGGTGGCAAAGGCCTCGGTAACGCTGCCTTGGCGGTATTCAATGGCGGTGGTGATGACGCCGCCGGCATTGACAATAAAATCAGGCAGCGTCAGGACCCCCTGATCATGCAGGTATCGTTCCGCCTCGGCCGCCAGGGGGATATTGGCGCCTTGCAGGATCATTCTGGCCTGAAGGTGTGGGGCATTGGCCATGGTGATGACATCGGGCCGGGCCGCCGGCACCAGGATATCGCAGGGGAGGGTAAAGATCGCCTCCGGGGCAATGGTCCTGGCCTGGGGATACTCCACCACCTTCCCCTGCCGTTCTTTAATGGCCAGGAGATGGGCGACGTTCAGTCCTTCGGGATCGTAGATGGCCCCGGCCGAGTCGCTGGCGGCGACCAACCGGGCGCCGCTTTTCTCCAGGAATTTGGCCGCAGCCTTGCCCACATTGCCAAACCCCTGGATGGCCACCCTTGCTCCCACCAGGCTCAGGCCCAGATGGCCGGCCATCTGTTCCGCCGCTACTGCCAGGCCAAAGCCGGTGGAGCCCAACTCATCCAGGGGGATGCCGCCGGTGACCTTGGGCCGGCCGGTGGCCCGCCGGTTTTCGTCATAGATATAGGCCATGCAGGCTTCATCAGTGCCCATATCCGGACCCGGAATATAATCCGTGAGATCGGCCATGGCCCGACCCAGCGCCCGCAGCAGCCGCTCTTTCTCGTTCCGCGGCAGGGCAGGATCGGCTAAAATGCCGGCTTTGGCGCCGCCGTGGGGCAATCCGGCCGCGGCGTTTTTCCAGGTCATGGTCCGGGCCAGCCGGAAGACCTCCTCGGTACTGATATCGGCGGCCATCCGGATACCGCCAATGGCCGGCCCCAAGGCCGTATTATCGATGATGACCATGGCTCGCAGTTTTAGCCGGGGTTCATAAATATGGATAATTTTTTCCGGGCCCCATTCATCGGCAAACTGCCCCCAAAGATCGTTGCCCACATGACCTCCTTTGCTTCTTTATCG
>CALGOE010000113.1 GCA_937958145.1 uncultured Desulfobacca sp. | reverse complement strand
CCCTACAAGCCGGCACGACATCACTGGCACAGAGAAGCAATCGCTCTAGCCGAGGCGCCAACAGGTTTGACGCCGCCTCTGCTGGCAAGGCCTAAAATGTGCAGCCATCGGTAACCACCCGCCTGGCAAGATTTTTTTCATAACCATCGGTTATGGTATCTTATCCTCTGTTGGAGAAAGTTTTATGCAAATTTCGGTGACTTTTCGTCATGTGGACCCCTCCGAAGCCCTGAAAGATTATGCCATCAGAAAATTATCCAAAATGGATAAATATATAGACACTCCTTTGGAAGCAAACGTCGTCCTGGGAATCGAAAAATTCCGTCATCAGGCGGATATTACCATTACCGGCGATGGCCTGAAGATTAAAGGGCGGGAAGAAACCGGGGATATGTACTCGGCCATCGACCTGGCCATGGAGAAGATCGAAAAGCAGTTGAAACGGTTTCGGGAACGGCCGCGGGCCCTCAAGGCCGGGCGCAACCTGAAAGCTCTGGCCGCCCGCCTGAACGTCATCGATGCCCAGGCAGTCTCCGACCAAGTGGGGCCGGCCATTATCCGCAGTCGGTCCATGGAGGCCAAACCCATGGATATTGACGAAGCGGTGATGCGCCTGAAATCCGGCAATGATGAGATCCTGGTCTTCACCAACGCCCAGACCACCTCCTTGAACATCCTGTACCGCCGGCGGGATGGCAACTTCGGGCTGATCGAGCCCGAATTGAGCTAGCCGAGTCCTGTGGCATGAAAATCGCCGAGCTCTTGCACCCCGACAATATTATCCCTGCCTTAAAGGCCACCACCAAACTGGGCGTTCTGGAGGAATTGGCTGCGGCTGCGGTGCGGGGTGCCAATCTGGACAAAGATCAGGTGGTGGCCGTTCTCCTGGAGCGGGAACGGTTGGGGAGTACCGGCATCGGCGACCATATTGCCATTCCCCACGGCAAATTGCCGAACCTGGATCGCTTGCTTCTTGGTTTCGGCCGCAGCCTCGCTGGTATCAATTTCGACTCTTTGGACGGCAAGCCGGCGCATCTTTTTTTCCTGCTGTTGGTACCGGAACATTCCATCGGCTTGCATCTGAAGGCCTTGGCCAAAATCTCTCGGATGTTGAAGGACGCCGGCTTCCGCCGCCAGCTCATGGAAGCCCCCGACGCCCAAACCGTCATGCAGTTGATTGCCGCGGCGGACCAGGAACCCTGATCTTGGGATAAGGAAAATTCCAGCCATCCCAGGGCGGTAGGCTACCGCCCTGAGTCATCTGGCGGGGGGCATCCTCGCAGCTTTAGCCGGATCATTATGCAGCAGCAATCACTTCCTGATAATTCCGAAGCTTTTCCCGTGCTCATCGTCACCGGCCTCTCAGGTTCCGGTAAAACCACGACATTGCGGGCCCTGGAAGATATCGGCTATTTTTGTATCGATAATCTGCCGATACATCTGGTACCAAAGTTTTTACAACTGCGCGCCCACATTACCCAGGAGGATGTCAAGGTCGCCCTGGGCATGGATGTGCGCACCAAAGGATTTGTCAAACATTTTGTCAATATCTTTTCCCGTCTGACCAAGATGGGCTATCAGCTCCATATCCTTTTTTTAGAAGCCTCGGATGCCGTCCTCATCAGGCGGTTCAGCCAAACCCGGCGGCAGCATCCTCTGGCCGAAGCCGCCCCCATTGTTCAGGCCATTCAAAAGGAGCGGGAAGAATTGGCCTCCCTGCGGGCCTACGCCACCCGCATCATCGATACCAGCGACATGACCGGCCACAACCTGCGCACTCTGATCATGAAAGACTATAGTCAGTTTACCCTCAGCCAGCGGCTGCACCTGCACATCATCTCCTTCGGATTCAAATATGGCCTGCCGCCCGAGGCCGATATCGTCATGGACGTCCGCTTTCTGCCTAATCCTTATTACATCAAAGACTTAAAAATCCTCAACGGCTTGCAGGCGCCGGTGCAGGAATTTGTCCTGGAACGGGAAGATACCCGGGAATTTCTCGAACGTTTTTTCCCGCTGGTGGATTATCTGATCCCGAATTATCAAAAAGAAGGGAAAACCCACCTGACCGTTGCCGTCGGCTGTTCCGGCGGCCACCACCGGTCCGTCGTGATTGCCGAGACCCTTCGGGAACACCTGCAAGCCTTAAATCTCCCTTTAACCATTGAGCATCGCGACATCCAGCGGGAATAGGAGACCCTCATCTATGGTTGGTATTCTGATTGTGACCCATCGGCATCTGGCCGAGGCCCTGTTAGCCGCCTCGGACCTTATCGCGGGCCGCATGGAAAAAGTGGTCGCCGTCTCCCTGGACCCCAACGCCCCCCCGGATGAAGCCCGGCAACAGATCGCTGACGGTCTGGCCCAATTAAACGGCACCGACGGGGTCCTGATCCTCACCGATATGTTCGGCGGCACCCCCTCCAATCTAAGCCTGTCTTTCTTGAAAAAAGGGCAAATTGAAGTCATCACCGGGGTGAATCTGCCCATGCTCATTAAAGTGAATCATCTGCGGCAGGGCAACCAA
>CALGOE010000112.1 GCA_937958145.1 uncultured Desulfobacca sp. | reverse complement strand
GGCACGTATTCGGCCATGCCCTTGAGGGACAGGTGTTTGGTGATCGCCGCCGTCAACGTCGTCTTGCCATGGTCTATATGCCCGATCGTGCCAATATTGACGTGGGGCTTCTTCCGCTCAAATTTCTTTTTGGCCATGTTTACTCCTCCTGGTCAGCCTCAACGAGATGGTGTTCCCGCCGCCGAGCTATTTTGACCGATTGCGACCGATAATTTCTTCCGCCAAACTGTGCGGTACAGGCTCATAGTGATCGAACTGCAGGGTAAAGGTGGCACGTCCCTGGGTGGCGCTGCGCAATGCTGTGGCATAGCCGAACATGGTGGCCAGCGGCACCTCGGCCTGGACGACATGAACCCCTTTGCGATTTTCCAGGTTTTTGATGCGGCCGCGCCGGCTGTTCAGGTCGCCGATGACATCGCCGACAAACTCTTCGGGGACCACGATCTCCAGGTTCATAAAGGGTTCCAAGAGGATGGGCTTGGCTTTCTTGGCCCCCTCCTTGAAGCCCAGGGAACCGGCGATGTGAAAGGCCCGTTCGGAAGAGTCGACTTCATGGTACGAGCCGTCCACCAGAGCCACGTGGATATCCACCATGGGGTAGCCGGCCAGGACACCGTTTTCCATGGCCTCTTTGATGCCCCGTTCCACCGGCGGGATATACTCTTTGGGGATAACCCCGCCCACGGTGCGATCTTCAAAAACAAAGCCGCCATTGCCGGTCAAGGGGGCCAATTCCAGGATGACGTGGCCGTATTGGCCGCGGCCCCCGGACTGTCGGACAAATTTGCCTTCAGCCCGGACGGGTTGGGTAATGGTTTCCCGGTAGGACACCTGGGGCTGGCCGACCTGGGCGTCAACTTTAAACTCCCGCATCAGGCGGTCGACGATGATCTCCAAATGCAGTTCGCCCATGCCGGCGATGATGATCTGCCCGGTCTGCGGGTCGGTGTGGACCCGAAACGAGGGGTCTTCGGCCATTAATTTACTGAGAGCCTGGCCCAATTTTTCCTGGTCGGCCTTGGTCTTGGGTTCGATGGCGACATCAATCACCGGCACCGGAATCTCCAAGGTTTCCAGGATAATGGGCGCGCGTTCATCGCAGAGGGTGTCGCCGGTGCCGGTCTGCCGCAAGCCCACGGCGGCGATGATGTCCCCGGCACTGGCCTCTTTGATTTCTTCCCGTTTGTTGGCGTGCATCTTTAAGAGGCGACCGATCTTCTCCTTGGTTCCTTTGGTGGAGTTGAAGACCGTGTCGCCGCTGCGCAGCGTGCCGGCATAGATGCGAATAAACGTTAAATGGCCCACATAGGGGTCGGACAGAAGTTTGAAGGCCAACGCCGTCAGCGGCGCCTTCTCATCCGCCGGCCGTTCTTCCTTCTCGCCTTTGGCATTGAGCCCCTGGACCGGCGGCACCTCGTTGGGGGCCGGCAGGTAGTCGATGATGGCATCCAGGAGGGGTTGAATACCCTTGTTCTTAAAGGCTGAGCCACATAACACCGGCACCACCTGGGAGGCGATGGTGCCCCGGCGCAACACCTGTTTCAAGAGTGAGCCGGGTACCGGCTGATCTTCCAGATAGAGATTCATAATCTCATCGTCCAGCTCTGCCAGGGCCGCAATCATGCGATTGCGGTACTCCTGGGCCGTATCGGCCAGTGCGGCCGGGATGGCCGCCAGCCGGTAATTGGCTCCCAGGGTGCTGTCATCGTAGACAATGGCCTGCATGGTGATGAGATCAATCACTCCTTGAAATTTATCTTCGCTGCCCAGGGGCAGTTGTATCAACACCGGATTGGCCTTGAGGCGATCGGTGATCATCTGTTGGGTGCGGAAGAGATCGGCACCCACCCGGTCCATCTTATTGACAAAGGCCAACCGGGGGACCCCGTAGCGGTCGGCCTGGCGCCAGACGGTCTCCGATTGGGGTTCGACGCCGGCCACTGCGTCGAAGACGGCGATGGCGCCGTCCAGGACCCGGAGGGAGCGCTCCACTTCAATGGTAAAATCCACGTGGCCCGGGGTGTCGATGATGTTGATGCGGTGGTCTTTCCAAAAACACGTGGTTGCGGCCGAGGTGATGGTGATACCCCGTTCCTGTTCCTGGGCCATCCAATCCATGACGGCCTGGCCATCATGGACTTCGCCGATCTTGTGGGTGACCCCGGTGTAATACAGGATGCGCTCCGTGGTAGTGGTTTTGCCCGCATCAATATGTGCCATAATGCCGATATCACGCAGTCGTGAGATCGGGGTTTGTGTCGCCAAACTAATGTATCCTGTTTCTTTTGCTCATTACCACCGGTAGTGGGCGAAGGCCTTGTTGGCTTCGGCCATCCGATGGGTATCTTCCCGTTTTTTTACGGCTGCGCCTTTGTTCTGGAAGGCGTCCAGAAATTCGGCGGCCAATTTGGCCTTCATACTTTTTTCGCCCCGGCTTTTGGCATAGGCAATCAACCAGCGGATGGCCAGGGAAGTGCGTCGATTGTGAGGCACTTCCACCGGCACCTGGTAGGTGGCGCCGCCGACCCGCCGGGACTTCACTTCGATGAGCGGCCGGACATTATCCACCGCCTTGTGGAAGACCTTGAGGGGCTCTTCCTGTTGCTTCCGACCGATGATGTCCAAGGCATCGTAGAGGATGGAGGCGGCC
>CALGOE010000111.1 GCA_937958145.1 uncultured Desulfobacca sp. | reverse complement strand
GTGGCCGGGTCGTAGGGCTTGCCGTAATGCTTGAGGAAGTCCTCGAGGAAGGGGTTGGGGCAGGCAGTGTAGTAGGGGGGATCAGACAAGGCCAGGATATCTTCGTCGGCACCGATGGGAAAGCCTTCGATCTGCCGGAATTCCGGGTCCTGCAGCTTCTCCTGCAACTTTTCCAGGAAGAACTGTCGCCGGGCCTCGTCGTTGGGAAAGGACAGCCCCAGGCACTCCACCGCCTGCTGCTCCTCCTCTTCCCGCAGCTTCTCTTCATAAGATTTTTCAAACAGGTGCGGCTGCGGCCCAGGGAATAATCTGGTCCCAGGATTGGCATTCCCCTTCCTTTTGGGCATAGTTGATTTACTCCTTGAGGTTGGAAGCTTAAATTCCCGGTACGAAGACGCTTCTTATATAGGTATTGTCTCCTCCTCAATACCTATTTATTCGGTATAGTACTTATTTACGCTGCCAACGCGCGTCTGGTCCACGCCCTAGACAGGTCAATCTTCCCGCCTCCCGTTCCTGTCGCAGAATTCTGCGGATCAGATCAACTCCCACATGGGGGCACCGTTCTCTCAGGTCGCTGATAGCAAAGTCTCCGGGAAAACGATTTATTATGTCAAGAATCATAGCAGTTTTGGACCCCCGAGCGGTGGCTACCAGATTCATCCGTTCTTCAAACTCCCGGTAAGCGCCCAAGAGTACCACACCCAGGAAATACTCCCACCAGGGCAAGAGCTGATGTCGGCCCTCATGCCAATTGAGGGATGACCGATAAAGCGTGTCGTAATAGCCTTCTTTCTGCACTTCGATGATGCGTTCCAGACTTATATAACGGCCTACCTCATAGCCTGCTTTATATAGCAAAAGTAAGGAGAGAAGGCGGGCCATACGACCGTTGCCATCCGCTAAGGGATGGATGCAAAGGAAATCAAGAACATATGAAGCAATGAGCAGTAAAGGGTCTATGTCCCCTTGTAGCCAAAGCTCATCAAACCGTTCATGGAGCCGGTTCATGGCAACTGCAGTCAGATAAGCCGGGACCGGGGCGAAGCGGACGACGCGGGAGCCATTGCTTGCTATCTCAACGATTTCATTATTTGTGGTTTTCCAACGTCCTCCTTCCTGAGGCAGAAATTGATAAAGATCACGGTGAAACTGGAGGACGGTGTTAAGAGAAAACAGTATATACTGATGACTGGCATGAATGTTGTTGAGGACATCCCGGTACCCGGCGATCTCCTGCTCGGAACGGTTGCGAGGAACAGTCTTTTGCTGCACTAACTGGCGGATACGGGTCGGCGCAGCTACAATACCTTCAATTCGATTGGAGGATTCTGTGCTTTGGATAACTGCCACCTGCCGCAAGGTTTCAAGAGCCTGCGGGGTTTGCTTTTTATAAAGCTCCTCCTTGCCTTTATACTCGCCGAGCAGACGCATTGTACCCAAAAGGCGCAGAGGAATAGGTTGGCTATCGAGGAAACCAGGCTCAAAGGATTTCATGTATTACTCCAAAATAATCCTTACCTTCCTCATCTCTTTGCCGCATGTCAACTCTTCCAGATAGTCTTCAAAGCGTTTCCGCATCTCCGCCGGCGTCACAGGGGAGCCGCCTTTGAGCAGGGCTGCCCGGAGTTGGGCCGTCTTGACCTCGACTTTGACCAGGCCCGAGAGGACCTCCTGTAAAGCCTCAAGAAAGGCCTGCTCCAAGGTCTCCGGCAGCACCTTTGCCTGGAGAAAATTTTCCACCAGCTGGCGCGGCCCGGGTTTGAGCAGGTCCAGATTCTGGCGTATCGCCGGATCAGCCAGGTTGGCCAGCAAGGTGTGGGTCCAGTCGGTGATTAAAGTATCCAGTTCGGCCTCCAGGCTGTCCAGGACCGCGGTCGCCGCAGCCTTGGGCATCTCAGCTACGGGCTTGTAGCCGCAATGGGGGCAGAGCGGTGAGGTCTGCAGCTCCCGTTCGGTCAGGGCAAAACAGGTCTGCAAGGCGGCCAGGCGCTTCTCCACCTCCACCAGGTGTTGTCGGGGCAAGAGTTCGATGGTGGCAAGTTTTTGCAAGGTCAGCAGGCGTTCATCACGCAAGAGGTCATGTTTACGGCGGTTCTCATTGACTCCCAGGCGGGCCCGGGTGTGAAGTGCCAGATACACCTTGAGATAATCATTTTTCAATTCGGTCAATTGCCGCCGGGCCTGTTGGCGCCAGGCAGGATTGAGCCGTTGTTGGGGACCACTGATTTGGGCCAGGAGGGTCTCGCGGACCTGTTGCCGGCGGCCGTTCCAGGGATGGTCGGCCGGCAATACTGCTTCTGCCGTGGCAAGGTACGAGGCCAAGCCTCCCAGGTCAGAGAGCACGCTTCGTAGAGATTCGATCTCGGCCAAGGCCTGCAGCCCGGTTTGCTGCTGGCTCACCTCCTCGGCCGTATAACGGAAGTTTTTCAATCTGCCGGGCGTCGTGTAAACCTGCAAAGATTCCAGAAAGGTCTTGGCGGCGCCTAACTGGGCGCGCCACTCCTCGGCCACAGCCTCGGGAATTACGTGGTGCCCCCAGAAGAGCAGTCCGCCTGACAGGCTCTGCTGCGCCACAACCAGGCGCTCCACCAGGGCCGCCACGGCCTGCTGCAATTGCTGCACCGGAGCGTCTTTGCCCTGGGTGACCTCCTGGGCCAGCCCGGGGGGCAGCGCCAACAGCTCAAATACAGCTCGGAGGACAGGGACATTCCAGTCTTTGGGGCGTTCCAGGTGCTTGAACTGGATCAGCTCGCTGACGGGGGTGTTAGCCAACTCCTTGAGGTCAGTAGCCTCAAACTTTTTGCCTGGTAGGGCCACCACCGATTCCCCGGCGTACACCAGGGCGGCCAGTATGACGACCACCCATTCCGGCTCCAATCGGAACGTTTGCGGCCTGCAGTATGCCAAGCCCTGCACGTCCTCAATGATCTCGGCCCGGTTGACGACCTGGCCCTGGCCTTTCTTTTTGACCAGATCCAGGAGATGGGCAGCATACTTTGATTTGTAGGGATCGAGGCGTTGGCCCTCCAGCAGTTCGAGGGCATCCAGGACCGCCACCGCCTGTTTGGTGCGACTCTGCCCGGCAATGGCCCGGAGGGCATCCTGGGCCGCCTGGGGCCGGTTCAAGCTAGTGATAAGGATAGAAAATCTTGGATACTCTGGGGCTTGATCCTGAAAGTGGGGTCCGAGGCAGATGCCGGCAATGGTATTCACTAGGTCCCGGAAGTTGATGCGTTCATGAGGTCCGATCCCGGCCAGATCTCGGATTGATCTCCCTTTGGCCCAATCGGTCAGGGACTTCGTCCGCCCTTGATAGGTAACGGTAAAAGCTTTGGTCATGTGTTCCTGCAGCCAGCGGACTAATTCCTGGAAATACGCCGCCGCTTTGGTTTCATACACCGTCTTGGCCTGACCGGAAGAGGTGGCGGCCAGATCTAAGGCCGCGGCATAGAAACGCAGCGAGGTGCGGAAAGCTTCATCTGGTGCGGCTAGTCGCAGGAGGACCTCATCTGCTTTTTTCTCATCCTTAAAAGGGGGCGGATCGAAGGGTTGGAGAAAATAGAGATAAAAATCCCGGGGCGGCACCGCCGTGGAGCGTTCATTGGGCGCGCCGAAAAAAAGATAACCTTGGCGGGCGGCCTTGCGCTCCTGCCATTCCAGTTCATGTTGCCAGATCTTAAAGCCGGTTACATAGGTATGGTCCGTGCACTCCATCACCTGCTTGAGGGCCTCATAATAGGAGCGGTCCAACTGAGCATCGTCCAGGGTCTCGGCCCGTTTCTCAATCAGGGCATCGAAGTCCTCGGTCTTTTTCAGATCTAAAAAGTATTGACGGTTCTGCTGATTATACGAGATGAACTGGCCGTTGACGGTTCGGTGAATTTCCCGGAGCACCACCTCCACCTGGGTCAAGAGGTCTTGGGCCGGATCGCCGCCTAAATCCTCGATGCCCGGCTGGTAAAGGCAGAGACTGTCTCGCAACTCCTCAGCCGTAGCTCCCAAGGGCGCATAGACATCGCCGGTGGTCAGGCGATGGATGGACAGGGCATGGATAAGCTGCAAGGCCATGGGCTTGTAGGCCGGCTTGGTAAAAGCCTGCTGCACTCGGGCTTCCAAGACCTGACTACAATCAATGACTGCCCGGATTTCCGGCACCGCTCGGAAGGAGGGATTTTCCCGAAGACTGGCCCAATAGCTGTCATAGGCGATCAAGCCGGGCCGATCGGGTGGCACTTCCTGGTTGAGCAGCTTTTTCATGGCCAGGGAAAGGGTTTTCAGGACTTCCCGTTTTTCAGCGAAGCGGATCTGCTCAAAAATATCAATATAATCAGGATGCACCGGAAAGAGACGCACAAATTCATCCATGCGTTCGTTCAGGCGTCCGTAAAATTTGGCAAAAGGCATAAGATGGTCGCGGATTTTCGTCTGCTGTTCCCCGGTCTTTTTCAGCAAGCGCTCAGCCACCACAAATTTCACATCCTGGCGGGCGATGAGAATCTGTTCAAACCGATCCTTGACTCGCCGGAGGCTCTCGGCCACAAAAGCAAAACGAGGGGAATCAAAAATGGCTTCCTGAACCCCGGCGATGAACCGGAACCGCAAGTCCTTGCAAACTTCGCCTATCTCCCGGAGGAAGTTCAAATCTAAAATCAGTTCCTGATCCCGGCGAGCCCGGAGGAAGTCAAGTAGCTCGTCAATCACCAACAACAGACCGTGGTCGGGATAGACCTGATGAAAGGCGGCCATCATGTCTTCAAAGGCGCGTTTGTTATTGGGTACAGCCGCGGCAGCAGGAAATGCAAAGGTTATACCCATCCTGCCCAGGTGCTCTTCCAATTCCGCAGCCACAATATCCCGCAAGGACATTTCGGTGGCGCCGATTTCCGTACGCACCACCTTGAAGCGACCACTGATCTGCTGTGCGGCCTGGGCGACCTGTGAATC